>DASRRN010000147.1:0-4136 GCA_035695685.1 Acidobacteriaceae bacterium
TTTTGAAGAAAAACATCCCGAACAAGTTAGGGAGTTTTGAAGAAAAACATCCCGAACAAGTTAGCGCTTATGAGGTCATGGGCTGCCCCTCGGTGCCGGCGCCTCGGCATCCTGTAGAATCGTGCGGACACGGGTAGAGAATCGTTTCTGCGGCTGAAATTGGCGGCCCGGTCTAATTATATTTAGCTTGAGGTTGGCGACCAAATGGGGAAGTGCAAGACAGCGGCTGCGGTGGCGTTGGGATTGGGTCTTGGTATCGGGGGATCGTGGTCGGCATATGCCCAGCAGGACTGGCCGGCCTACGGGGGACACGACGGCACGCACTACTCCAGCTTGTCGCAAATCAATCGTGACAACGTAAAAAATCTCGTCGTTGCTTGGAAGTACGACACTGGAGAAAAGGGAGGCATCGAGGCTAACCCCATTATCGTGGGCAAGGTTCTCTATGCCACCACGCCGCGCCGCAGCGTGATTGCGCTCGATGCAGCCTCGGGCAAGCTGCTTTGGAAGTTCGAGTTTGACATCCCCGGCTTCGTGCTGACCCGGGGCGTCGCTTATTGGACCGACGGCGACCAGAGCCGGATTCTGGCCGGTGCCCGCTACTACCTCTACGCCCTCGATGCAACCACAGGCAAGGTGATCCCCAGCTTCGGCGAGAACGGCAGAATCGACTTACGCAAAGGACTGCGCGAACCTTACCAGGAACAGTCGGTCGCCCTCACCACGCCGGGCAGCATATATAAGGATCTCATCATTGTCGGCGGTTCGAATCCTGAGACGCATCCGGCCCCTCCGGGGGACATTCGCGCTTTTGATGTACGCACCGGGGCCTTGCGCTGGACCTTCCACACCATTCCGCGTCCGGGCGAGTTCGGCTATGACACCTGGCCCAAAGACGCATGGAAGGATGCAGGGGCCGCCAACAACTGGACCGGCATGACGGTCGATCAAGAACGCGGCGTTGTGTATGTGCCCACCGGTTCGGCGGTCTTCGATTTCTACGGTGGCGATCGCGTCGGCAACGATCTGTTTGCCGACTCGTTGATTGCGCTCGATGCCGCGACCGGCAAGCGCATCTGGCATTTCCAGGGCGTCCATCACGATCTTTGGGACCGCGATTTTCCCGCGCCGCCGGCGATGGTGACGGTCACCCACGACGGGAAACGAGTGGATGCCATAGCACAGACAACCAAGTCCGGCCTTCTCTACGTCTTCGATCGTTCCACTGGGGAATCGCTTTTCCCCATCAAGGAAATTCCGGTTGCTTCCAGCAATGTTCCCGGCGAAGTCACCTCACCCACACAGCCGTATCCCACGTTGCCCCAACCGTACACGCAGCAAAGCACCACCATCGATACCCTGACTAACCGCACGCCGGAAGCGCATGCCTGGGCAGTGAAGCAATTTAATACCATGATCGGCGGTGGACAGTTTGTGCCACCCAGCGTGGACAAGCTCACCGTCGACATGCCGGGCTTTGCCGGAGGCGGGGAGTGGGGTGGTGTGGCCGTTGACCCATCTACCGGGGTGCTGTACGTCAACGCCAATGACACTGCATGGCTGGTTGGACTGACAGTTCCGCCTCCGGCTGGGAGTTTGGGCGAGAAGGTTTATCAGAACCAATGCAGCGGCTGTCACGGCATCAACCGGGCAGGTTCCCCACCAGCAATCCCCTCCTTACGGGGTATTGAGGGCATCCTCACTGAACAGGAGATCGCTAGCATCATTCGTGGCGGAAAAGGCCGCATGCCGCCCTTCACCAGCCTCAGTGACGAGCAGGTGCAGGCTGTGGTGCGCTACCTGACCGAAGCTCCGCAACAGCAACAGCGGCCTCCTCGGGCTGCACGCGGGGGCGGGCCTGCTGCGGATCCGGTAGCGGCTGAGGGTGCGAGTGGAAACACAACCAACGACATGCCGTACAAGACCATAGGCTTTCGCCGCTTCACCGATCCTGAGGGTTATCCCGCCACTGCGCCGCCATGGGGAACGCTCAGCGCGATCGACCTGAATACCGGCAAGTACCTGTGGAAGATCCCCTTTGGAACTTATCCCGAATTGGTAGCCAAGGGAATGTCGGATACCGGATCGGATAACTACGGAGGTCCGGTGGTTACCGAAGGTGGCCTGCTCTTTATTGGTGCGAGCGTGTTTGATCAGAAGTTCCACGCTTATGACAAGACCACTGGCAAGCTTCTGTGGGAAACCGAATTGCCGTTCTCCGGTTTAGCCACACCTGCGACCTACATGGTGAATGGAAAGCAATACGTCGTAATCGCAGCCGGCGGAGGGCAATCGAGCAGAAAGCCCTCAGGTGGTGTTTACGTCGCCTTCGCGCTACCGTAGAGAACGCTCAATCGTAGCGTTCGAAGATGATCTGTTTTCTATCCCAACCGAGGCCTTTCAGGGAATCCCGGTTAGCCGCCACCATTTCATTCAATCCGCAGATATAGGCGTGGATGCTGTATAACGTTCCATCGACTGGCCGCGGATCTATCGCGATATGGCGCGCATGCTCGATGGCAATTTGCTCCACGAGTTCCTGCACGTAGCCGCGCGCGCCCACCCAGCTGTCCTGGGGACGGCTCAGGGTCTTGTAATAGAAGAAATTTGGCCTGCTGGCGGCAATCCGCTCAAAATAGTCTTCGTAATAGAGTTCGGATTCATACCGCGTTCCATACACCAGCCAGAACTTTCGCCCCTGGCTGCGGTCCTCTTCATCATCCGGGAAGAGGTGTTCGACAAAGCTCCGCATGGGTGCGATGCCCGTTCCCGTGGCGATGAAGATGCTGTCGGTCAGTGGCGCGCGCAGCAGGAACAACCCATGCGGCCCATGGAACTGAAGGCTCTGTCCCTCCTCAAGATCGCACAACAAATTGGAGAAGAACCCACCCTCCACACGATTTACGCACACGTCAAACTGGTTGGCACAGGCCGCCGACGCGATCGAGTAGGCCCGCGTCTGATGCTTTCCCATCGGGTCGAGGGCCAGGAATGAGACGAACTGCCCTGGCTGGAAATCGAATTTTTCCATCTCCTCTACTGTGAATTCAAGATGAAAACATGCGGCGGGTTCAGATAGCAGAAGTCTGCGCGTTAGCCGCGCAGTATAGATTGGCCGGGACAATATCCGTCACCTCGGATGGAACGCAACTCTTGACTTGCCTACTACCACATTATTCGACGGTCACAGATTTGGCCAGATTCCGTGGCTGATCCACGTCGCAACCGCGCCGCACAGCAATGTGGTACGCCAGCAGTTGCAACGGAACCACTTCGATCAGCGGGGCCAGCAATTCGGGCGCCTCGGGCACGTAGATCACATGTTCGACCAACTCGCGGATCTGTTTGTTGCCCTCGGTTGCCACCGCGATCACACGGCCCGAACGCGCCGTCACCTCCTGGATATTCGAGAGCGTCTTTTCATATCGCAGCATCGATTCCGGACTCTGCTGATCGCTGGTCGCCAGCACCACTACCGGCAATGCTTCATCAATCAACGCATTGGGCCCGTGTTTCATCTCCCCCGCTGGGTAGCCTTCGGCGTGGATGTAGGAGATCTCTTTTAGCTTCAACGCTCCCTCGAGCGCAATCGGAAAGTGGATGCCGCGGCCTAAAAAGAGAAAGTCCGAGGCAGACGCAAACCCTTTGGCCAGAATCCGGCACTCGCCGTCCCGCTGTCGCAGCACTTCTTCGATCTTTCCCGGGATACGGCTGAGCTCGTCGACCAGGGCGGCGCTCTCGCCGCCTGGAATCGCCCCGCGCTTCTGTGCCAGGTTCAGGGCAAAGAGAAACAGCGCCGTCAGCTGCGCAGTGAATGCCTTGGTTGAGGCGACGCCAATCTCGGGCCCCGCATGGGTATAGATGGTTCCATGGGCTTCGCGCGCCACCATCGAGCCCACCACGTTGCAGATGGCGACGGTCATCGATCCTTTGGCAATCATCTCCCGTTGCGCCGCCAGGGTATCCGCCGTCTCGCCGGACTGCGTAATCAGCAAGCCCAGCGCGTTTGGATCGGCGATCGGGTCGCGATACCGGTATTCGCTGGCGTAGTCTACCTCGGTGGGGACGCGTGCCAAGCGCTCAATCATATACTTGCCCGCCAGGGCAGAGTGCCAACTGGTTCCGCAGGCCGCGAT
>DASRRN010000148.1:0-10931 GCA_035695685.1 Acidobacteriaceae bacterium
CTCTCTGCCCGATCGCTATGACCCGGCGGAAATCGAAGTGCGCTGGCAGCAGCGCTGGGATGCCGAACCGGAGCTTTATCGCGCCGAGCCCGTCCACAGCGGCAAGCCGAAGTATTACGTGCTGGAGATGTTGCCCTATCCATCGGGCCAACTCCACATGGGCCACGTGCGCAACTACGCCATCGGCGACGCTCTGGCCCGCTACATGTGGATGCAGGGCTACAATGTACTTCATCCCATGGGCTGGGATGCCTTCGGACTTCCGGCGGAAAATGCGGCGCTCAAGAATCAAACACCACCCCGCGAATGGACGCTCCAGAACATCGCTCACATGCGCCGCCAGATGGAGCGCCTCGGGCTCAGCTATGACTGGCAGACTGAAATCGCCACCTGTCTGCCCGACTACTACCGTTGGACACAGTGGTTTTTCCTGCGCATGCTGGAGCGAGGCCTGGCGTTTCGCAAGCAGAGCAAGGTGAACTGGTGCCCCCTTTGCGCCACCGTGCTGGCCAACGAGCAGGTCATCGACGGCTGCTGCTGGCGCCACGAAGACACCGTGGTCGAACAGCGCGACCTGGAGCAGTGGTTTCTGCGCACCACTCAATACGCGCAAGAGCTCCTGGACGGGCTGGACAAACTGCCCGACTGGCCGGAGAAGGTGCGCACCATGCAGCGCAACTGGATCGGGCGCAGCGAAGGCGCGACCATCGAGTTCGTGCTCGACCCGGCCGCTCAGGAATCTGAAACCGCACACGATCGTGGCAAGCTTTCCCTGCCACCGCCGGCAGACTTTGTTATCGGTGCTCCGATCGCAGCGGACGCCACCCGCATCCCCATCTTCACCACCCGCGTGGACACCATCTTCGGCGCCACCAGCCTCCAACTCGCCCCTCAGCACCCCTTGGTGAAGCAATTTGCCCAGGCCGACGAACGGCTGGCCGCGGAAGTAGCCTCCTTGGTCGAAGAGCAGAAGAAAGCCCGCGAGGCTGGCGATCCCGGAGCGGTCGACAAACACGGCAGCTTCACCGGTCACTACGCCGTCAACCCGTTCAGCGGAGAGCGAGTGCCCATCTGGGTCGCCAACTACATCCTGCTTGAGTACGGAACAGGTGCGGTGATGTCGGTGCCGGCCCACGACGAGCGCGATTTCGAGTTTGCCGAAAAACACGGGCTCGAGGTGCGCATCGTGATTTTGCCCCGGCGCACCCTTGACCCGGCAGCTTCTGGCCAGCCCGACGAGCCGGTCTTGCCTTACACCGAAGAAGACAGCCTCTTGATTAACTCCGGGGAGTATAACGGGTTGGGTTGCCAGGAGGCCCAGCACAAGCTCGCCGCATTCGCTAAGGAGCATGGCTTTGGCCAGCCGACCATCACCTTTCGTTTGAAGGACTGGGGCGTGAGCCGCCAACGCTATTGGGGCGCGCCAATCCCCGTGCTCTATTGTCCTAAAGACGGCATCGTGCCCGTGCCCGATGATCAGCTTCCAGTCCTGCTACCGGAGCAGATTGAGATCACGCAGCAGGATGGTTCTCCACTCAGCCGCGTTCCTGGCTTCGTGAACGCGACCTGTCCCCGCTGCGGAGGTCCGGCCCGGCGCGAGACCGACACTATGGACACCTTCGTCGATTCGTCCTGGTACTTCTACCGCTATCCCGATGCCCACAACCCATCGGCCCCCTTCAGCCGGGAGAAGATCGACTACTGGTTTCCCATCGATCAGTACATTGGCGGGGTGGAGCACGCCATCCTGCACCTGATCTACTCCCGCTTCTGGACCCGGGTGATGCGCGATCTCGGCCTGGTCGGCAATGACGAACCGGCCACCCGCCTCTTCACCCAGGGCATGGTCATCCGCAATGGCGCCAAGATGTCCAAGTCCAAGGGCAATGTGGTCTCGCCCGACGACATGATCGCCCGCTATGGGGCCGACGCCACCCGCATGTACGCACTCTTTGCCGCACCGCCGGACCGCGACCTAGACTGGCAGGAGGATGGTGTAGCGGGGGTCAGCCGCTTCCTGGGCCGGGTTTACCGCCTGGGCATGCGTTACCGCGAGTCGGTCCGCAGCCACGCGGAGCAGCCTTCCGCAGCGCCAACTTCTCCTCTGGCGCAGGCGCTGCTGCGTAAGCTGCACCAGACCATCAGCAAGATCACCCAGGACTTTGCCGGGCGCTGGCACTTCAACACCTCCATCGCAGCAGTCATGGAGCTGGTCAACGAAATCACCGCGGCCGAATCAGGGTTGGCCGAGATGCCGGCCGAGGTCTCTGCCCGGTTGATGGGCACCATCGTGCCTTCCTTGATCCTTTTGCTGGCGCCCTTCGCACCTTATCTCGCGGCCGAGCTCTGGAGTGAAACCGGGGGCACCGGTGCGCTGCTTCGCCGGCCCTGGCCGAGCTTTGATCCTGATCTGGCTCGCGAGGAGGAGCTGGAAATACCTGTCCAGGTGAATGGCAAGCTGCGCGCCGTAGTCCGTCTGTTGCCGGATGCGGGTAACGAAGCCATGCAGCGGGCAGCGCTCGCCGAACCCAGGGTGCAGGCCGCCATCGCCGGCAAGCAGGTGGTCAAGATAGTGGTGGTGCCTAACAAGCTAATCAACATCGTGGTCAAGTAGGCTGAATGAGAGTCAAGGCTGAAAAAAGCTTCTGCTTGGCGAACTCCCTCGTCAGCATCGTGGTCAAGTAGGCCGTGCGGGGAACTCAGTCTCTGCTGTACATCTGCGCCGCTTGCTGGAAGCGCCCGAGCCTGCTGGGATGGGAGCTGCTCTGGCGCTGGGGCTTCGGTATTCCCGCGGCGGCCATCCTGGTATACCAGGGTGCCCGCCTCGCGGCTACGATCTCGCCTGGTCTTTCCGGTCTTTCGCTCAGCAATCCGATGCAGGCCGGGCAACAAATAGCGCAAGCCGCTGCGGCTCTCAAGCCGGACGTAGAGTTGCTGGCTCGCTGGTTGGGGCCAGTGCTGGCTGTTGCCTGGGCCATCGCTTCAGGGCTCGGGCGCAGCGTAGTGCTGAAGCGCCTCGATCCGGCATTGCATTCCGCCCCCTTCACCCTGATCTTGCTTCAACTGCTGCGCATGGCGGCTCTCATTGCAGTCTGGCTCGGCTGGTACAGCGCGATCCGCTGGGCCGCAAATACAACCCTGAGCAGCGCGATTCCCAACCTGGTTGCCTGGAGTGCCTGGGTCATCTGCCTCTCGCTCGGGATCTTTGTCCTCTGGGCGCTGCTGAGTTGGATCTTTTCTATCGCCCCCTTGCTGGCGATGCTGGAGGGCAAAGGCGTCATTGGCAGTCTGACCAGCAGTCTTCATCAAGGCGCGCTAACCGGCAAACTGATCGAAGTGAACCTGGTGTTAGGCATCGTCCGCATGGCGTTGATCGTGCTCGCCATGGTCTTCTCCGCCATTCCTTTACCCTTCGAAGCCAACATGACGGGGACCGCGCTCTACCTCTGGTGGGCAATCCTCAGCCTGCTCTACATGGTCGCCACCGATTTCTTCCAGGTCGCGAGATTGGCCGCCTTCATCCAATTCTGGCGAACTTATAACCTCTAACCCCCAACAAACACCGGGGGACCGTCCACCTCCTAACTCTCAACCCCCAAACAAACACCGGCCCGTTGTGGCTACGAGTGCGGCTTTCTCTTAAGGAAAGCCGCAGGCAGTTTGCTAGAGCAGCCGAGCTCGACAGGAAATCCGGGGTTTTGGCGAGATGTGGGATACCACAACCTTCAACCGGGCGGTTCTCAACAGCCGCGAAGCGAAAGAGTTAGTGGCGAAGTTCGTTTTTCCGTCCTTGCCCACCGGCGCAAACCCTGAAAAACTAGGACGTGGATACTTCCTCGATCGTCATCCTGGATTTCGGTAGCCAATACACACAACTCATCGCACGCCGCATACGGGAGCAGAATGTCTTCTCGGTGGTCCTCCCCTGTAGCGTTTCCGTATCTGAGATCCGCTCCTACCATCCCATCGGGCTCATCCTGTCCGGCGGTCCTTGCTCGGTCTACGACCCGGATGCGCCCGTGGCCGATCCGGGCATGCTGGCCATGGGCTTGCCCATTCTTGGCATCTGTTATGGCTTGCAGTTCCTCACCCATCATTTAGGAGGCAAGGTACGCTCGGCGGAGAAGCGCGAGTACGGACCTGCGCAGGTTTCGATCATTCCCGGGCAGCAAGCCGAAAATCCTTTGTTTGCCGGCTTGCCTGCGTCGCTCGATGTCTGGATGTCCCACGGCGACGAAGCCCTGGAGTTGCCGCCGGGTTTTTCTCTGACCGCGCGCACCGCCCATGCCGTCGCGGGCATGGCCGATCCCTCGCGCAACATCTGGGCGGTACAGTTTCACCCCGAAGTCCGGCATACTCCTCGGGGAACAGACCTGCTGCGCAACTTCCTCTTCAACATCTGCCACGCCCAACCCAACTGGACACCCGCCCAATTCATCCAGTCGACTGTTTCCGCTATCCGCGAACAGGTGGGGGACGGCCGCGCCATCTGCGCGCTTTCCGGAGGGGTCGATTCTTCCGTGGCCGCGGTGCTGGTGGAGCGCGCCATCGGCACCCGGCTCACTTGTGTCTTTGTCAACAACGGCGTCCTGCGTAAGAACGAGTTCCTCCAGGTGCAGCAAAACATGCGCGACAGGCTGGGCCTGCGATTAGTAGCCGTGGATGCGAGCGACCGCTTCCTATCCCGGCTGACGGGGGTCCTCGATCCCGAGCAGAAACGGAAGATCATCGGTAGCGAATTCATCGCCGTTTTCGATGATGAAGCCAAGCGCATTTTAGAGGAACAGCAGGGAAGCGCCGCCTGGCTTGTGCAGGGCACGCTTTATCCCGATGTGATTGAGTCCTCATCGGTCAAAGGACCGTCGCAGACCATCAAGAGCCACCACAATGTCGGTGGTCTCCCCGCAACCATGAAGCTGAAACTGATCGAGCCCCTGCGCGATCTGTTCAAGGACGAGGTCCGCCGCATTGGACGTGACCTCGAGATGCCGGCCGAGATTCTGGAGCGGCAGCCCTTTCCCGGACCCGGACTGGCGGTGCGGATTCTGGGCGAGGTCACACCCGAGCGGGTGGCGCTGTTGCAGGAAGCCGACGACATCGTGGTCAAGGAGATCAAGGCCGCCGGCCTCTACCAGCAGATCTGGCAATCCTTCGCCGTGCTGCTCCCGGTCAAGAGTGTCGGAGTGATGGGCGATCAACGCACTTACGCTTACACTTGTGCCATCCGCGCGGTGCACTCGGAAGACGGTATGACCGCCGACTGGGTACCGCTGCCCTACGATCTGCTCAAGAAAATTTCCAGCCGCATCGTCAACGAGATCCAGGGCATCAATCGCGTGGTCTACGACATTACATCCAAGCCGCCCGGAACCATAGAGTGGGAATAAACCACCCAAACCGCGGCCGCTCCCGACAACAGACGATTAATCCGGAAGCTGTGGTGCATTTAATCTCCCACCCACGGTCCTTGGTCCGGAACGGGTGCCCCATGTTCGCCCCAGCGTACATGGGCCGAATACGGATCTTTCCAATGCTTTCACTCAATACACCAAGGATTTTTGCTCTTAGTCGTAGTCTTTTCCCCGCGTAGCAATAACGTTGGAGGGCTGCGCCCGTCTTTTTCGGCCCATGTACGCTGGGGCGAACATGGGGCACCCGTCCAGGGAGGAGGTCCTCGTTCTTTACGCCAACAGCAACGCTGCCCATGGGGGGTGCGGCACTCACGGCTTATCAGACCAGAGAAGTACGGCCATCAAGATGTTCGGCCTTGATACCCTGAGGGAGCGCGTTTCGCCCCCTCACGGAAGCGCCCGGCAATCCTTTGACGCTAAGCCAGAGCTAGCACATCGGCAGCTGTTACCCCAACCTTCGGGAACCACGAGTGCGCCCCCTCCAGGCTGTGATTGACGTTCTGAATGTTTTTGACGCCCTGATCGTTGAGCCAAGCTTCAAACGCCTTGGCGCCCCTCGTGGCGTAGATCGCAATACCGTCCTTCCAGGTAGCGCGGCCACAGAGCACACCATTGAAGGTGGTCCCGCTCTCCACCGCCAACTCCAGGGTTTCCGTGAAAACTGCATTGCTGACACCGGCGGAGAGATAGATGAAAGGCTTGTGAGTGGTCGTCGCCGCGTCCTTGAAATGCTGCAAAGCTTCAGTGCGGGTATAAGCAGCTTCGCCCTTGAAAGCTTTGGTGCCCTGGACAAACTCCATCTGCACCGGCACCTCGACCTTCAACACATCGATCAGATACTTCTCTTTGCCGAATTCTGACATCGAACCCGACACAATTTCCGGCTTTTTCTTGGCGTATTCCAGCGAGTTCTCGCTGTTGCCGTGCACGTCGTAACCCACAAACTCCAGAAAGAAGGCGATATCGTGGGCCCGGCATTCGTCGCCGATGCGTTCGATAAAGGCGTGTTTCTGATCGTTGATATCGCTCTTCTCAAACGGGGTGTAGTAGAGCAGCACCTTCACACAGTCCGCGCCTGCTTCCTTCAGCCTGCGGACCGACCAGTGGTCCAGCAGATCGGGCAGCCGTCCCGGCGTGTCGGCATCGTAGCCGGTCTTCTCATACGCTAGCAGCAGCCCTTTGCCATGACGCCGCTTGGCTGCCGGTAGGCCATACTCCGGGTCGAGCAGGATCGCCGAAGAATATTTCGTGAGCACGTCGGTGACCAGTTCCTTGAACTCGACCAGCGCGGAATCCGGCAGGTGCGAAACGCCTTTCTCTTTGGCCAGCGACTTCTTCAGCGATCCGCGCTGGTCCATCGCCGCTGCTGCGATGACCCCGCGCGCATCTGAGACGGCCTTAAGTCCCGCCAGTTTTCCAGCTGTCATCTTGGTGGTTGTCATTGCTCATTACCCTCTCAATTTTTCCATTGTTTCCCGGCACTCATTTTAAAACATTCCCAACAACTGCGATGCGTGATCCACTTTCACCCCACCAGTGCCACGCGCTGCATCTCCACCAGTTCGATGATGCCGCGCTGCGCATGATCCATCATCTCCAATAATTTTTCCCGCGGAAACGCGTTGCGCTCCGCCGTCGCCTGCACCTCCACGAATCCCCCGGCCTCCGTCATCACCACGTTCATGTCGACTTCTGCCTGGGAATCTTCTTCGTATGCCAGGTCAAGCAGCGTCACGCCCTCGACGATGCCCACACTGGTCGCGGCTACCAGTTGGGTGAGCGGCAGCTTTTTCAGGGTTCCGGCCTCCACCAGACGGCGGAAGGCAATGGCCATGGCTACACAGGCGCCTGTGATCGCAGCCGTGCGCGTGCCGCCGTCGGCCTGCAGCACATCGCAGTCGAGGATCACCGTGCGTTCACCCAGAGCATGCATGTCAACCACCGACCGCAGCGAGCGCCCGATGAGGCGCTGAATTTCATGGGTTCGGCCGCCCACTTTGCCGCGCTCCGCTTCCCGCGCAGTACGGGTAAGCGTGGCCCGCGGCAACATCCCATACTCCGCGGTTACCCATCCCCGGCCGCTGTTCTTGAGCCACCCCGGCACCCCGGTTTCCACCGTGGCATTGCACAAAACCCGGGTGTGGCCTACTTCAATCAACACCGAGCCCTCGGCCATCGACGTGTAATGCGGGGTAAGGCGCACCGGGCGCATCGCCTCGGGAGCCCGGTCATTGGGACGGAAGAATGCCGCGGCGGATTTCTGCTCCGGGTTCATCCACTGATTGTATGAGAGGCTCAGGCGCTGTTGTCCCGTCTATTCCCATTTCGGGACACGTCCCGAAATGAAATTATTCTCTTAACCCGCAGACTGGCTTGAACTTAACCGCGACCACAACGATAACCGCTGTTCCTTTATGGGAAAAGGTCAAAACGAGAACCCTCAGCTCCTCTTCCTGCAACTGATTGCTCTCAAATGGTTTATCTGCCCCTCCCTCCCGTCCCCGATTTGGCCCCCCACCTGCTTCTAGCATCTGCAACCGGCCAACCTCCGAACGCAATTGCAGAGCCGAATACAAGAGCCGAATACAAGAGGCGAACACAAGAGGCGAACACAAGGCAACTGAGATAAGCGGCCGGGCAGTGGGGATCGGCCGCTTGCTCATTCGAAGCAGCACGCATGAAGCATGAAGCAAGTGTGACGCGAACATGAAACAAACATGAAGCAAACGTGAAGTTAGCAAAGGTGAAGTTAGAAGGAGTGATCATGAATTTCGGTCTGGAGTTGGTTGTGCGAAAGCTCTCCGTGGCAGCGAAGCGTTATCCTTCGCCGGCCCTTGTTCACTGGGCGAATCATTTATTCAGCCCAGCTTTTCCACCCGGGCAAACGCAAGTTGCCGTAAGAAATGTCGATACAGCAGGCAGGGAAGTTCCTCTATCCGGCCAGAAAGGAATCTGCGTACAATGGCGATAACTGTTCCTGTTACATTCCCTGTGACAACTATGTCGCGACCCTTGGAGCGCACCGGCAAGCTTCATCTGCTCGTGGTTGACGAGGACGCCGCGATTCGCTCGGCATGCTGTGAAATCGCCATCGACCTGGGCTTTGTTCCTCAAACTGTTACCAGTATTAGCGCGGCGCGTACTCTGCTGCGCGATCAGGGCATCGACATTCTGCTGCTCGATCTACGAAGCCCCCTCGAGGAAGGCTTGGGGCTGCTCAACGAAATCAAGGCGCTCAATCCCGCCCTGATGGTCGTGGTCATGACCGCATTCGCTACCGTGCCGGCCGCAGTCGAAGCCATGCGCACCGGGGCGGCCGATTATCTAACCAAGCCTTTTGCCATGGATGAACTCGCCGCGGTGCTGGAGCGTGCCCTGGAAAGGCGCACCGCGGATGGAGAGAGCCGCCGCTTGCGTGAAAGCCTGCGCTCTCCCCAGGGGCTGGGTAACATGATCGGACGCAGCCCGGAGATGGACAAGTTGTACCGCATTCTGGCTAAGGTGGCGCAAAGCTCGCATCCAGTGCTGATACTGGGAGAGAGCGGCGTGGGCAAAGAGTTGGTGGCCCGCTCCATTCATTCCAACGGCCCCAATGCTGACCGGCCCTTTGTGCCCATCGATTGTGGTTCGCTGGTGCCCACCTTGATGGAGAGTGAGCTCTTCGGCTACGTGAAAGGCGCGTTCACCGGCGCCAATCGTTCCAAGGAAGGTCTGCTGGCATCAGCCCAGGGAGGCACCGTTTTTCTCGATGAGATCGGCGAGCTGCCCCTTGATCTCCAGGCCAAATTGCTGCGTGCCCTGCAGGAAAAAGAGGTTCGTCCAGTCGGCGGCACCCATCGCGTCGCCATTAACGTCCGCATCCTGGCAGCCACCAACCGCAACTTGGCGGCAATGGTGGAGCAAGGGCGCTTCCGCAAGGATCTCTACTACCGGCTCAGTGTTGTCAACCTGCGTATTCCCCCCCTGCGCGAGCGCAAGCAGGATATTCCCTTGCTGGCCGCGCACTTCCTGGAGCGCATGTTCCGCGAAACCGGTACCAGCCACACTCTTAGCGACGATGCTTTGCGTACCCTGGTCGAGTACGAATGGCCGGGCAATGTCCGCGAGCTGGAGAATTCGCTCGACCGCGCCTGCACCCTCTCCTCCGGCCCGGTCTTACACCTCGGCGATCTCCCCACCCAATTGCAAAACTTTCATCTGCAGAACCGCCGTCCGGGACCTGCGGCGCCGACTGTGCTGGCGGCAGCTGTTTCTACCCGGACGCCTGTCCTGCCTCTCGCCCAGCTGGAGAAGCAGGCTATCCTCGAGACTCTGCGGAAGCTGAATGGCGACAAGCTGCTGGCCGCCCGCCTGCTGGGCATAGGAAAGACCACGCTTTACCGCAAGCTGAAGGAGTACGGCATCGGCACTCCGGATGCAGAAGAGCACCCCCGCAATGACAGCCCTGCTTCCCCAGGTTTATGAGAATGCAGCCCGATGGCAACTTTACCCATGACAACTTTCATGACAACTTTAAGGAGGCAATCGTGCAATCATCCGTACAGCATAGTGTCCTGATCATCAGCCCCATGGCCGATGCCACCCGCGTCGCTGAGTCGTTGAGCGGCGCTCTGGGATGTCCGGTAAAGGTTGCCCCCAGCCATCGAGCCGGGGTAACCGAACTGCGCCATCGCGACTATTCCGTAGTTGTGGTGGACGACTGCACCGCCGAAGCCAATCCCGCCGCCACCGACATGTTGTGGCAGAGCCTCGGCATGGCAGTCCCCATGCAGGTAAACTTCGCTTTCCATGGCGGCTCACGACTCGCCCGCGAGGTGCAAGCGGCCATTGGCCGCCGCGAGCTGCACCAGATTCGGGCTTTGCGCGCCGCCGCGTCGCTACTCGAAAGTGAATTGAAATCCACCGTGACCGGCCTCTTGTTGCAGTCGCAACTGGCGCTGGCCGAACCGGAGCTGACCCCGAAACTCACCGGCAAATTGGAGTTGGTGGCAGAACTTGCCGGCAGCCTCCGCCGCAGGCTCGAGCAGGCCCAAGTTTAACCTCTAAGCCTAACCTCTCGCTTCTGCTTACCTAGAGGGTGTGTGAGGACTCCTGTTTTGAAGGGCACGGGCTAAAGAGTCTGCGTGAGACCCCAAATGAGCCCTGAGTTTGGTGGGAGCCCCCTGCTTTAGCAGGGGGAGCAACGCTTTCAGCGTTGCGCACTGGAGTTCGACTTTGATCATGCACTTTAGCGCTGGCCTTGACAATCCAGGGCTAAACAGGCTGCGGAAAAAGGTCGAATAGGGAGCGAAAGCTGTTCCCTCAGCGGCTAAAGCCGGACCTGTTTTCAATCTTTTACGGACGGCCTGAAGGCCGTCCCCTTCAAAGAATTCGGTTGTGCGCAGCCTGTAAAGCCCGGTAGTTGCAAGATAAAGCGTTCTCGCGGGTTTGAAAACCCGCTTCCCCGGACTGAAGTCCGGGGCTGGCACGGGTGATCCTAAGCTGATCGCGCATTCTGCTACCTCGGCGGCGCTGCGGGAG
>DASRRN010000149.1:0-3021 GCA_035695685.1 Acidobacteriaceae bacterium
TTCGGGCTCAGCCGCAGGCAATGTCCTATTGCTGCAATGGTGTCGAGATATCTCAAGGAGAGAGTTATGAAGAGAACAGTAGTGGCACTTAGCCTCATGGGCCTGATGGTTCTGCCCGCTTTTGGGCAGGACAAGGAAGCGGATCGCGTCATGTCCGCGGGGACTGTAATTTCCGAGATCATGAACGTTCCCTATGACATTCCACAGAGTGTGATCGACAAAGCGGATTGCGTGGTGGTTTTGCCCTCCGTGCTCAAGGCCGCCTTTATTGTCGGAGGCAGCTACGGCCGCGGCGTGTTGACCTGCCGCAGTGGCAGGCACTTTCGCGGTCCCTGGAGTGCACCCTCGATGATGGCCCTTGAAGGCGCGAGCTTCGGATTCCAATTGGGCGGCCAGGCCACGGATTTCGTCCTCCTGCTCATGAGCCCGACCTCGGCCGCCAACATCCTTAAGAGCAAGGTCAAGATTGGTGGGGACGCCTCTGCTGCCGCCGGTCCGGTTGGCCGCAATGCCACCGCTGAAACGGACGTAACCATGCGGGCGGAGATCCTTTCCTATTCGCGCGCGCGCGGGCTCTTTGCCGGGATCTCGCTGTCGGGTTCTACTTTGCGTCCCGACAATGACGGCAACAAGAAGCTTTATGGCAAAGACGTCACTGCCGAAGCAATTGTCTTCGACAAGGCGGTACCGCCGCCACCCTCCGCAGCCAAGTTGTTGCGGACCCTGAACAGGAAGTCGCCCAAGAACCTGTCCGGCAAGTAGGGCTGGGTTAAGAACGAGACACCAGGCCGGCCGCGCAAACCGTTTGCGCGGCTTTGCCGGTTGTAATCGCCGCGCTGTTCTCGTCAGCTTTCTTATGTTGCAACGGGCCTCATTGCAGTCTTCCAGGCAAGCCAGGAGATAGTCATGTTCCACCTGTTGTGGGAAGCAATCATTGGCCTTATCGTCGGGGCGCTGGCGAAGTTCATCATGCCGGGGAAAGACCCAGGCGGTATCTTCATCACCATGTTGATCGGGATCGCCGGAGCCTTGCTGGCTACTTTTATCGGTAGTCACGTGGGCTTGTACAGGGAGGGTCAGCGCGCCGGCTTCCTTATGTCGCTGCTGGGCGCTATCGTGCTGCTGGCCCTCTACCGCTTGATCAGAGGCAAGACGGCGACGACCTAGCTGAATCAAGTACCCCCCGCACGGGGCTGGCCACACAGTTGGCCCCGGCTGTTTGCGCCTGATTTGTCCTGCCCGCGAAGCCTGTTCGCCACCGAAACGTTCCCGCTTATCCACGGATTCCACAGCTCTTACCCCCGATTCACCGCCCCGCTGCCTTGTTTGATGCCCCTCCCGGGCGTAGCCTCATTTCAGGCGTCTTGGTGCGTGACGAAATCGAGTCCCGCAGGGACGGCTGAACTTAGCCCAGGACGCAGTCCTGGGTTAGCAAACACTATGGAAAAGTCCCGAAGGGACGACTGAGAAAGTCATCGAGACATGGTCCTGAAGTCGAGCAGCGGATTGGGAATTCTCGATCCGCGGAATATTTCGAGATGTCCGGGTAACTTCCAGTCGTCCCTGCGGGACTTCTCGTTTTTCGAATCCCCACCCAGGACTACGTCCTGGGCTAAGTTCAGCCGTCCCTGCGGGACTCGATTTCGTCATGATAGGTTCTCACGAGCCCCTGGGGCATGCTTTCCTGCCCCATCCGACTTTTTCCGCAGCCAAAAGCCGTTCCCAGATTGGCTTTCCAGCGTTCTCCACAGCCGTTTGTTCGGTTTCGGGAATGCGGGGTGGGGGATATGCATATAAACTACTAGATGTAGTGGTTCTGGCTTGACACATGCCATGGAGAGCGGTACTTTCGCATCTCACGGCTTTTACTTTGATCTAACCGTTCCCCGTTGTTTGGGTGTTTTTTCCGCCAAAGCCTGGTTGGTGAGTATTTCCAGGAAAGCCGGTTTTACCTCCCAGTTGCAAGGCGTCAGCTACGAGCGCCCGGGGGGCGGCTTTTCTGTCATTCTTTAAAACTGTGAGGAGAATTATGGCCGAAGCCACCAATTCCGCTACTTCCGCCGCCATAAACGGCTGGGCCGCCCACTATAGCCACTCCGTGCCAAAGCCCGAACCTACCGCCGGTGTACGCTGCACCCGCCTCTTCTCTAAGCCCGGCATTTCACCTTATAGCGAGGTTGCGTGGGAACGCCGCACCGCTTCGATTACCGACGCCACCGGACGGACGATCTTCGAGCAAAAAGACGTGGAGGTTCCGGCGGATTGGTCGATGACAGCAACCAACATCGTCGCTTCCAAGTACCTGCACGGTCACGTCGGTACGCCGCAGGGTGAGTTTGGAGCTCGTGAAACCGGTGTCCGCCAACTGGTTGCCCGGGTGGCAGAAACCATCCGTGACTGGGGTATTGCAGGGGCTTATTTTGCCACCCCGGAAGACGCGGCCGTTTTCCATGACGAGCTGGTCCACTTGCTGCTGACTCAGAAAGTGGCCTTCAACTCGCCCGTCTGGTTCAATGTCGGCTGTGAGCGGCTGGAGCCGAATTCGGATGCGCAAAACTGGCATTGGAATGCCCACACCTGCGCGGTTGAGTTCTCCGCCACCGGATATCGAAATCCGCAGTGCTCGGCTTGCTTTATCAACTCGGTGGACGATTCGCTCGATTCCATCCTGACCCTGGCTAAAACCGAGGGCATGCTCTTCAAGTGGGGATCGGGTACGGGCACCAATCTGTCCAGCATCCGCGGATCGATGGAAACTCTCTCCGGAGGCGGTACCGCCAGCGGCCCGCTCAGCTTTATGCGCGGTTTCGATGCCTTTGCCGGCGTCATCAAGTCCGGCGGTAAGACCCGCCGTGCAGCCAAGATGGTCATTCTCAATGTCGACCATCCGGATATCGAGGACTTCATCGAGTGCAAGGCCAAGGAAGAACTCAAAGCCTGGACATTGATGCAGGCCGGCTATGACGGGTCGGGTCCGGACTCGGAAGCCTACAGCTCCATCTTTTTCCAGAATGCCAACAA
>DASRRN010000150.1:0-4646 GCA_035695685.1 Acidobacteriaceae bacterium
GGCCGTCAGCGGTATCCAGATATCCGGCATGCCCCAGTCCACCATCTTCGCCCCGATGAAACCTGCCGGGGCCACGCCGATGATCGTGAACGCATGGCCGTTGATCTGGTATGTCGATCCCACCACCGAAGGATCGGAGCCGTACTTCTCCTGCCAGGCATGGAAGCTCATCACCGCCACCGGGGGCGCTCCCTCCAGGTCGTCGGCGTCGACGAACAGCCTTCCGCGCCACGCCGACACACCCAGGGTCTTAAAAAAGTTCCCGGAGACATACTGGCCATTCGCCGTGTCCGGCGGTCCCGCTGAGCCGGCGCGCCGCACTGCCAGCGACTCGTTACCCGCCCCGAGCGCTGCCAGATCCTGGAATCCCGCCGTGTTTGCGCGGAACAGCTTGTATGCCTCCCACGGAAACAGACTCCAATCGCTCGGCTCGTCGTCGCCGTCCTGGCTGTATCCCTCCCAGTTGCAGCAACGGGGCTGGTCGCCGATGCGCCAAAGCTGATCCGGTCTGTTAACCGGCAGCGATTGCAACATCACCTGCTCGACCAGCGTGAAGATCGCCGTGGTTGCGCCGATGCCCAGCGCCAGTGTCAGCACCGCCGTCAGCGTAAAGCCAGGTGATTTGCGCAACTGACGCAATGCGTGTCGGAAGTCCTGCAAGGAATTCTCGATGAGCGCCAGCCCTTCCTCAGAATGAAACTGCTCCCTGATCGCTTCCACTCCTCCAAACTTCAGTCGTGCCTGACGGCCAGCTTCTCCCGGCGACATTCCGGCGCGGATATTCTCTTCAGTCTGCATGGCAAGATGCTGTTCCATCTCTTCGCGCAGCCGCTCATCGCCGCGGCTCCCGGTTGCGAAATTCCGGATGCGGGCAAACGATCTCTTCAGAGTCCTCATGCCCAATCTCCCTACTCGCATCGCAATGCCTGCATCGGATCGACCGACGCCGCGCGTCGCGCTGGCAAATAACTCGCCAGGATGGCGGCAATCGCCAGGACCGCGCAGGCTGCAGCGAGTGTGAACGGGTCGGTGGGTTTGACGCGGTATAAGTAGCCTTCCAACAATCGGGTGAGTGCCAGCGCCCCAGCGATTCCAAATGCAATGCCCAAGCCAGCCAGAACCATGACCTGATTCAGCACCAGTCGTAGAACGTCCCTGCGCTTCGCGCCCAGCGCCATGCGCACGCCGATTTCATGTGTGCGCTGCGTGACGCTATAGGCGATGACGCCATAAATTCCGATGGCTGCCAGCAGCAACGCCAGCCCCGCGAAGACGCTCAGAAGCGTCATATTGAATTGGCGCATGGCCACCGCGCCAGAGCGCACCTGCTCCATGGTGCGGATGTGGCCTATGGCGATGGAGGGGTCAATCGCCTGAAGCCGCTGTTCAATCGAACGGCTGAGCGCCAGCGGATCAGCAGAGGTGCGGACGACGATGTATTCAGGAAACCAGATGGAAACAAGGTTCAGTACTGGATAAGGTGTTTGTGCCAGCGGAATGTAAACGCTGGCCTCCGCTGGCTTGTCGAGATAAGACCTTACGTCTCCGACCATGCCAACAACTTGCCAATCGAGTCGCGCAAACTGGAAGTGTTGGCCGATTGGGTTTTGCCCCGGAAAGAGTAACCGCGCTGCTTCATAACTGATGACAGCAACGGACGACGATTTTTCATTGTCGCCTGCGGTCAAAGAACGTCCCAGCACAAGCGGTACGCCCATCGTTCGAACGTAGTCCGGCATAACCATGCGAATCCCGAATGTGTGCGGTACTTGCTTACCAGCGACCGAGAGGCCGAAATTTGCGCCTCGTCGTAGAGGCAGTCCGGCAGTAATCGCGGATGCCGACTGTACGCCGGGCAGCGGTTCGATTCGTTGCAGAGTCTGGTCGTAGTAGTGCGATACCGTTGCGGTGGAGTTGTAACGCGAGCCGGAGAGATAAACTTCGATCGAGAGCACATGGGTGGGGTTGAATCCAGGATCGGTATTCAGCACATGCCAGAACGTCTCGATGAGCAGTGCGGCGCCGGTCAGCAGAATCACGCACATCGCCACTTCGCTGATCACCAGCGCTGCGCGAAGGCGTCCGTGCTTTCTTCCGCTGCTCATGCGGGCCGTAGCTTCACCCAGTTTTTCGTATATTTTGCCGAAAGATGCACGGAAAGCAGGAACCAGGCCAAATAAAATCCCGGTGATCACCGCCACAGACAAAGTGAATGCAAACGCCCAGCCGTCCAGGTGAATGTCATTCGCGCGTGGCAGATCCGAGGGACTCAGCGCCACAAGCGACCGCATCCCGATGCGTGCGAACAGAAGCGCCAGAAGAGCAGCAATGATGGAAAGCAAAACGCTTTCCGTGAGCAATTGCCGAACCAGCCGCATGCGCGAAGCCCCGATCGCCGCGCGAACCGCAAACTGGCGGCTGCGTGCGGTGGCGCGGCCAAGCAGAAGATTGGCAACATTGGCACAGGCGATCAGCAGAACGAACCCAACTGCGCCAAACAGCACCAGCAAAATCATTCGAACATCGCTCGAAAGCATCGTCTGATAAGACTGAATGCTAAGCGTAGTTGTGGGGCCAAGCTCGTGAGGAAATGGCTTGCGGAATTCAGTGGTAATGCTCCGCATCTGCGCCTGGGCTTGCTCCAGCGAGAGCCCTCGTCGGAGCCGGCCGAGAACTTCGATATTCTGCCCGGAACCTGCGGTTTGGCCGACCAGCGCCAGTGGCGTCCATACATCGGTATCGCCGGGCATAATGGGATCAACACTAGCCTCCAAGCCTGGGGGCATTACACCGATTACTGTGAACGGCTCGCCATCGAGCGTGATGGTTCGCCCAATGGTCTCGCGATCACCGCCCATCTGTCTCTGCCAGATTCCGTAGCTGAGGATTGCGACATGAGCGCCGTTGCCGATATTCTCTTCAGCAAGAAAATCGCGCCCCAGCAGCGGCCTGATCCCCAGCACACGAAAGTAATCGGTGGAAACCGGTTGTCCTTTTACCCGCTCAGTTTTATTGCCGACACTGAGGTTGTAGCCGTTGACCGTCGAGCCCGCAAGGAATTGAAATGGAGAACTGTGTTCTTGCAGGAATTGCAGTTCCTGATACGTAACGTCCTCTTCATCGGTGCCGCGAGGTGAGGATTCCGTGAGCTCGACAATCCGCTGCGGGTGCGGATACGGCAGCGGACGAAAGACCACTCCATAAACTATGCTGAAAACCGCGGTATTCGCCCCGATGCCCAGCGCCAGCGTGATGATCACGGTGATCGCAAATCCGGGCGACTTCCGAAGAACCCGGAAAGCAAACCGAAGGTCCTGTAAAAGCGTTTCCAGGAAAGGCAGTCCTTCCTCCGCGTGAAATTGCTCGCGGATCGTTTCCACTCCTCCCAACTTCAGTCGCGCCTGACGGCGGGCCTCCTCGGGCGACATCCCAGCGCGGATGTTCTCCCCGGTCTGCATCGCAAGATGCTGCTCTATCTCTTCGCGCAGTCGATCATCACCGCGGCGGCCGATCGCGAAATTCCGGATGCGTGCAAAGAATCTCTTCAGGGCTCTCATGCCAAATCCTCCGCCTTCACTTCAAAAAAGCGCGCAATAATCGCCGCCGTCTCCTCCCAGTCGCGCTTCTCGGCTTCGAGCAGCTTTTCCCCGGCGCGAGTCAGCCGGTAAAAACGGGCGCGCCGATTGTTCTCAGAAGGTCCCCACTCCGACGCGACCGCGCCTTCTTGCTCAAGTCTCAGCAAGACCGGATAGAGTGTTCCCTGATTGACCGAGAGCAGTTGATCGCTGATCTGCGCGATGCGCCGTGCAATTCCGTATCCGTGCAGCGGGCCCAGAACTTGAAGCGTCTTCAGCACCATCAGCGCCAGCGTCCCCTGCTGTACATCCCTCTTCTGCTTCATAAGCCGCGCTCCGCGCCTTCCGTTTGGTTACCCAAAGGAGTATCGCGTAGCTTTGCTGGGAAAGCAACAGGAGAAGCGAGAGCAGGACTGGGTGTAAACGTCCGAAGGGAGCGCACCCGGCAAGATGTGCGCCCAAAGGGCGCCCGCCTGGATGGCCAGTCCCCCGAAACAATCTCGCAACTTAATCGTCTATTCCGGGTTTCACCCGGTACGTCGTTCCCGCCGTACGACCTTTGTGACAGGTCTGCGAGCGTTGGCAGACACGCCGGGCACGTACAATGACTGCAACCCTTGGATGGTAGTGACTATGACCCGGTTTGTTCGCCCGCTCTTTGCCTGCATTGGCCCTGTTGTGCTCGTTATCGCCGGTTGTGGCGGCGGTAGCCCGAGCTCCAACCCGTCGAACGGCACCCTCTCCATCACGCCGGGGACCACCACCATCGACACCAACAGCCAGGTCCAGTTCACAGCCACGCTCTCCAACGGCCAGCCGGCAACCAATGTCAATTGGACCGTCACCACCGGCACCAACGACAACACGACTCTGGGCCAGGGCAGCATCGATTCCACGGGCCTCTACACTCCGCCCGGCGCGCTGTCCAAAGACTCCGTCCAGATCCAGGTTCAGGCCAACCTGAGCAGCAATGTCTACCAGCCTGTGACCGCCGTCGTGACCGTAACGCCGGGCTTCATCCAGACCGTCACACCGGAGAACGCCACGCTCTCCACCGGCGCCACCGTGCCC
>DASRRN010000151.1:0-14533 GCA_035695685.1 Acidobacteriaceae bacterium
GGAACTGGTGGTCACGCTCGTAATCGTGAGCACCGCATTGCCTGCGTTTGTAACGGTTACGGCTTGTGGAAGCCCGGAAGTACCTACATACTGGCTCGGGAAAGTGATACTCGCAGGGGACAACGTGAGAATGGGCGCAGGGGGAGTCGAGCCAGTCAAGCTGACTGTCTGGGGACTTCCGGGCGCATTGTCGATTACGCTCAGGGCAGCGTTTCGCGTGCCGGGTGCTGTCGGGGTAAAGGTAACCGCTATCTGACACGACGCATTGGCGGCAAGGGTTGCACCGCAGTTGCCGCTCTCGGCATAATCCCCGGAGTTCGCACCGGAGATGCTGATGCCTGAGATGTTCAAGGTTGCCCGGCCAGAGTTAGTGAAAACAACATCCTGCGCGGCACTGGTTGTACCTATTGCCTGTTGGGCGAAGGTCAGGGATGCGGGAGCTGGGCTGAGCAAGGGAAAGCTTCCCTGCAGGAAGACCGTACCGAGAAGGTTAGAAGTGTTGGGTGACGCAAAGAGGTCGAGTTTGCCATCACCATTGAAGTCTCCATCTATGAACCCTCCTCCGTTCAAAGCAGAAGGATAGGTCATTCCGGGCTGGAAAGTACCGTCGCCATTGCCGTACAGTATGGAAATGGCTTGCGGGCCGGATGCCGCGACATCGAGCTTACCATCGGCATTGAAGTCACCGACCGTGAGTGAAATAGGACTACCCGCCGAGGCATTATAAGAAACCGCAGGAAGAAAAGTTCCGTCCCCGTTTCCCAGGGAGACATATAAGTTGCCGTTTGCGGCCGCCAGCAAATCGAGCTTGCCGTCGCCATTCACATCCTGAAGTACTCCTCCCATAACCTGGTTGCCTAACGGCGCCCCGAAGGTCCCGTCTCCATTGCCCAGAAACACCAGGCTCGACGCAACGACATCCAGCTTCCCATCACCATTTAGGTCCCCCACAGCCATGGTTTGTATCGGAGTACCCACCTGAGAATTAACGGGATCTTGAAAGGTCCCATCGCCATTGCCCAGAAAGACGGAAAACATAGGGTTGCTGTTTGGGCTAAGCAGACCTGGGTTGTTGCCTGTTAGCAGATCGAGCTTGCCATCTTTATTGAAGTCGCCAACGGCGGTCAGGTTAACCACGTATCCGTTTTCAACCGCCAGGTTGCTTGCACTCTGAAATGTACCGTCTCCATTGCCCAGAAGCACAGAGACCAGGTTGGTCGCCGCATCGGCAATAGCAACGTCCAGCTTGCCGTCTCCATTGAAATCGCCTACAGAAACGATGGCCTGTAACTGCTCATTGCCGCTCCCACCAAGATTGACGAATTGCGCCGGTTGAAATGACCCGTCACCCTTGCCTAGTAGCACGGCCATCTGATCGAAGTATCCGGCAATGACGTCTAGTTTGCCATCTCCGTTTACATCAACAGCGACCGGAGATTGCAAGATATTTGTAGCCGCCGAAGGTGGATTATCAATGGAGTAGTAGGTGAAGCTTGGTGTAGTCACTGCAGAGACAGGAAAGAAAGCGAAATTAGACGTACCGCCCCCTGGGCCAGGAGTGGTCACGTCGATGGTCGCTGTACCCGGATTGGCAATGTCTGCAGCGGATATGGTGGCGGTGAGCTGCGAGCCGCTTACGAAGGTGGTCTGGAGTGGGATTCCATTCCAGTTCACCACCGAAGAGGAGGCGAAGCCTGTTCCGTTTACTGTCAAGGTCAGAGTTGGGCCGCCGGGTGCTGTGCCCACGGGAAGCAGTGTCTGATTCAGGAAAGGAACAGGGTTAGACTGCCCCTGCGCAAGGACAGCAAAGAAAAGCAGAGGGACGCTCACAAATCGCCCTACATGCATCGCTCACACCACCTAGGCGAAGCATATGCCATTCACTAGACGACGCCAACACGGTACAAGGTTTACGAATTACCTGACGGGTACGTTTGTGATTACGGAAGTGTCAGGATAGCGAATGGGGACAGACGCGATAGCGAATGGCGACAAAAAGTAACCCCAATGAATGAAGCACACTGCCTTTAAAGAAGAGCCTTCTTGATAGGGTACTTTTCGTCCGCTTAGCCCGGGCAAACCGGAAACTTCGCCTCTAAGTCGCACGAAGGACAGGGGTCTGGGTTTAGCGTTGACTCCATCGAACGCCTGAAAGGAGAAAATCTTCCCGGGTTGGATGGGACCAGTCGTACGCGACGAATAACACCTCAGACTCGTCCAGTACGAAGGCGGAATGCGGCAAGCCGTTGCCGAGAACCGCCCCGGTCATCACGCCGACCAACGCAAAATCGATCGCCGCCCAGATAGCCAACTGTGTCATGTAAACGTCCCGTCCCGTCGCGAGGTTTCCCGCGTCCCCAGGATTCCCGACACGCTGTCTGATTTCAAGATTGATTCACCTTCGTTTTTCACCGTTCCATCAAGAATGAGATCCCGTTCCGGTTGAAATGAGCCGCCATCAGTCTTGGCAGAGGAAGTGATCGCGGATCCGAAGCTTACCTGTTGAAGGCAGAGTCCGAGTTTTGTACTCGGACCGAATCTCCTGAGTGGATCGAATCGGACCCGATCTTCACCACCTCATCACCCGGGACCAAGTCGCCGAATACTTCGATCTGTCCGTCGACGGACTGGCCGCTCTGAACCGTCACCCATTCCGCCTTGTTATTGCGGACCCGTATCACGAAGGTGTGCTGCTGATCGCTGGTTACAGCCGACGCAGGAACGAACAGCGTTGGATGGCTCCGTTCGAGCGGCCATGAGACGGTGGTGAAGCTTCCGGGTGAGAGCCGCCCATTGCGGTTTACCACGTCAAGTTCAACCGGCATGGTACGGGAGTTTTCATCAATCTTGCCAGAGATGCGTTTGATAGGAGCATTAAAGGTCTGTCCAGGATCGGCGGGAACGGTAAAGGACACGAGTTGACCAACTTTCATTTCGCCGATCTGAGCCTCTGGGATGGGCACGACCAGGCGCAGCCGCTTCTCATCCACAATCTGCAAAATCGGTTGGGCTCCGCTCGCACCGGACGCTGGACCAATCAGCGCCCCGGGGTGCAGGTTGCGAGTGGTGACGACGCCCTCGAATGGAGCGGTGATGGTCAGGTAGGATTCGGTCTGGCTGACACTGCGCAGAGCATCGCGTGCGGCTGCGATGTTCTGATCCGCGGCTTCCACCACGCCCTTGTCGGCGGAGACCGCTTGACCGGCAACAACGACATCATTCTCAGCTAGTACACCGGGGGTCTTCGATGCCGCAACCATGTGGAGATAGGTTCCGTTATCGGATGCCAGCTTGGCCTGAGCGGTAGCAAGCTGAGACTGGGCGGCACCAACCGCAGCCTCGGCTTGATAGCGCTCGCTAACGAGCTCCGGGGCAGTGAGACGAACCAGGAGTTGTCCCCGGTGGACGCGGGATCCGCGATCCACGGTCACGGTTTGGACAAAGCCCGTCACCTTAGGATAGATGTCCACTTGCTCATAGGGCGTGAGCTGCGCGGGAAGCGAAATCGTTGTCTCCAGTTTCTTCGACACCACAGGAACTGTGGCCACGGTGGTGGGTGTATTCGGCGCCGCTGCCACTGTCGAGCTCCCGCCCCTTTCGGACGGTGTCTGGCTGCATCCCACAGCGATCACCATCAGTGCAGCAGTAAGCAGCAAGCGTTTCATCGCGCAGCCTCCGAGGCTGGTTCAAACCATTTGCTTTCCGGATCTTCCGGATCGAGAGAGCGCGAGCGAGTGGAAGCGTTGCGCTGTACCAGGCCGAAGACCATGGGAAGGAGAAAAAGAGTTGCAACCGTAGCGGCAGCAAGGCCACCGATGACCGCGCGGCCCAGAGGTGCGGTCTCTTCGCTTCCCTGACCGATGGCGAGCGCCATCGGTATCATGCCGGCGATCATTGCCAGGCTGGTCATCAGGACCGGGCGAAGCCGTTCTACAGCGGCGGCGCGAGCCGCTTCAAAAGCGCCCGCACCCCTGAGGCGATTTTGCTCGGCAAAGCTGACCAGCAGGATGGCATTGGCGACCGCAACGCCAATCGCCATGATCGTTCCCATGAAGCTCTCCAGATTCAGAGTTGTTCCAGTCATCAGCAATATCAGCACCGAACCTGCCAGGACCGCCGGTGCGGTTGACAGAACGATGAGTGCGAGCCGCAGTGACTGGAAATTGGCCGTCAGGAGCAGAAGGATGACACCGATGGCAGCTATAAGCCCAATGGCAAGCTCGCCAAAGATTTGCTGCAAGGCATTCACCTGCCCGCGAATTCCGGCCGTTACCCCGCGAGGCGGCGCGCCGGCATCTGCCAGCGCCCTCTCGATTGCTTTGTTCGCAAGCCGAAGATCTCGCCCAGCCAGGTTGGCGGAAAGCATGAGCATCCACTGTCCATTCTGCCGGTCAAGCTCGCCCGGGACGGTGCTTGACCGGAGATCGGCAAGCTGGTGTACCAGCGGCTGTGCCCCGCTTACGCTGCCCACGGGAATATTGCCGATGTCCGCAACAGAGGTCATCTTGGGCTGCGGAACTTGAACCTGAACCTGGTAGCTGACTCCCGACTTGGGATCGCGCCAGTAGCTCGGCGCGACGAAGCGGCTGGAGGCTGTCACGGTGACAATAGCAGAGCCGATAGCGTCGGCAGTGGTTCCGAGCTGCCCTGCCATCACGCGGTTCACATGGATGTCAACCGCCGGGTAGTGCTGTGGCTCCTCGTACTCAAGGTCGCGCAGTTGAGGAACCGCCGCGAGCTGCTGACGAACGCGCTCCGCGTAGCTGGCCACGTCCGCATACTGAGGGCCGGCCACGGTCACTTCGGCCAGTGAAGAAGAGCCGAAGTTGAGAGTCTGGCTGATGAGATCGCCAGGATCAAAGGAGAAGTGCGCTTGTGGGAATTGCTGTGCCAGCTTCTTCCGCAGCTGCTCTTCGAGGTTAGCCAGCTTGAGTGGGCTGTCCTGCTTCAGACCAACGTTGATGATTGCCTGTTGCGGTCCGCTGGTCCAAAGAAAGACGGCATTAATTGGGTAGGATGACCCTTGTGTGCCGACATAACCCAGACTCAAGTCGAGATTCTTGTCTCCCGCGACCTGGCGAATGGAAGCGAGCACTTGCTTCACCAAATCCTCCGTGACCGCCACCCGGGTTCCATCGGGCGCATCCACGCGAAGCCGGAACTGGGTCGACGCGGCAGAGGGAAAAATCTCTTCCGCAATCTGCGGTGTCACCAGCAAGAGCACCAGCAGGGCGATGATGGTGTATGCACTAAGAAGGATCGCTGGTCTCCCCATAGCGCGCTGGAGCAAACCTTCAAACCGGCCGCGAAAACGATGAAAGCCGCCCTCGGAGTGGCCGCTTTGCTCTGAGGACTTGGGCTTCAACATCCAATTTGCAAGAACAGGAACCAGTGAACTGGATAACAGATACGAAGCGCCCATTGCGAAACCGACGGCAAGCGACAAGGGTAGAAAGAGAGATTGCGCCACTCCGGTCATGAAAAATGAGGGGATAAAGACAGCCATGACACATAGCATGGCCAGCAGACGAGGAATGGCCACCTCACGGCTTGCGAGAAGCACCGCGCGAGCCGTGTTCTCTCCGTGGTCCAGATGAACATGAATGTTCTCGAGCAGGACGGTCCCTTCATCGACGAGAACACCGACGGCGAGCGCCAGACCACCGAGCGTCATGATGTTGATCGTCTGCCCCGAAAGCCTCAGCAGAACCACAGCCGTCAGAAGAGCAAAGGGGATTGTGATGACCACGATCAGAGAAGAACGCCAGTCACGCAGAAAGAGAAAGAGGGTCAGCCCGGTAAGTAACGCCCCAATGATGGCCTCGCGCAGAACCGACATGAGCGCATTGCGAACATAGCTGGATTGGTCGAACTCGTAGGTGATCTTGATATCTTCCGGTACGAGCGATTGAAATCGAGCCAGGTTCTGCCGCACTTCCTCGACCACCGTAAGTGTGGAAGCATCGGGTCTCTTGGTGACAGGAATATAGATGGTTCGCTTTCCATTGAGTAGCGCATATCCGGCAAGTAGATCGGAGGAATCCGATACCGTGCCTACATCCCGGATATACACCGAAGCCCCAGGGCCCAGCTTGAGTGGAATGTTGAGCAGATCATTGATCTGCGTCACGGTTGAGTCTGTCGTGACCAATGTATTGGTTGTCCCGATATCGGCGTTGCCTGCCGGCTGGATGCTGTTGCCGCTGGTCAATGCCTGGACGACTTTGTCAGGAGACAGACCGTAGGCCTGCATCTTCTGGGGGTCGACATTGATGACAATCGTTCGCTGGTTTCCTCCGAATGGTGGAGGAGAAGATACACCAGGCAAGGTTGCAAAGACGGGCCTGACCCGGTTAAGGGCCAGGTCCTGAATCTCCGCCAAGGTGCGCGACGGGCTGGAAAAGACCATGTACCCTACTGGCAAGGTTCCGGCGTCGTAGCGGATGACAAACGGGGAGACAGTTCCGGGAGGCATAAATGCGCGCGCCCGATTTACGTAGGAAATAGTCTGCGCCAGCGCTTCACTCATGTTCGTTCCGGGATGGAACGTGAGTCGAAGAAGACCGGTACCCTGAATCGACTTCGCCTCAACACTCTCGATGCCGTTGATATAAAGAAAGTGATACTCGTAGTAGTAGGAGACGAAACCTTCCATCTGCTGGGGACTCAGGCCCCCATATGGCTGCGCGACATAGATCACGGGCAAATCCAGATTGGGAAAAATATCGACCCGTGTCCGCATAATCGCCAGCACCGACGACAAAGCCAGAGCAACCACCAGAACGATGACCGTAATCGGACGCCGGAGAGCGATGCGAATGAGCCACATGGGTGGTTATTTTCCTTTCGCCTGACTATGCAGCAACTGCAGAAACGGCTGCAGGTCGCCTTGCGCAACCGCCACCCCAAGTTCTGCCCGCCACACGCCAAGGCGGGCAATCGCATCGTCTCCTTCGGCTTGAGCCAATACCCCTTCCGCCGCCGCGACATCGACAACGGTGGCTAATCCAGACCGATAGCGAACCTGCTGCTGTTGTTCGCTTGCCTGCGCGGCGGCTAATTCGATGGGGGTGTTTGCCGCCAGCTGGCGTGCCCCGGCGAGTGTAGTATGGGCGCGTTCGAGAGCAGCAGTAACGTCGCTGACCGATTGATCATAGCGAGCGCGTTCCGCCTGAACGTTTGCTTCCTGAACCTTTCGTTGGTCACGCAGGCTGAAGAAGTCGAAAGCAGCGAAGGACACCTGGACACCCGCGCCCCAGTTGAAGACATCAGGTGCGAGGCCGGCAGTCCCGCCAGGAAAGGCGCCGGTCGCGCTTGTTCCCGCACCGCGCCCGAAAACCATCCCCGCGGTGCTGACGACCGGGACGTAGCTGCGGTCGAGAAAGCGCTTCTGCGCCTCCTGCTGCAAACCGAGCGCACGCTCTTCGAGCACTGCCGGATGGTTGGTCACCGTGATCAATCCAAGGTCCGTCTCCGGGAGCGACGCGAGAACCTTCGAGGCATCGATTTCCGCTAGCGCTTGCGTGGTTTGAAGATACTCGGCCAACCCAGATCGCCGTAGGGACTCCTGCGTTTGTGCCTGAATAAGTTGATTGCGCGCTAAGGTAAGTTGCGCGTCCGCCTGCGAAGCGTCCGCACCTGGACGGAGGGTATTCTCAACCAGAACGTGGACCACCTTATCAAAGGACTCATAGCGCCGGACATTCGCTTCCGCCACAGTTACGAGTTGCTTCGCTGCGGCGAGATCAAAAAACGCACTCCCTGCGTTTGCGCTGACCTCAAGCCGGGTAAGTGATGCGGCTTGCTTTGCTGCCTCGCCGCCTTGCCGGGCGACTTCGACCTTCGCCCCGCGCGCTCCAAAATCGAAGGGCTGCCAGCTGAGCAGCGCCCCGCCCGCACTGTTCCACCCACTGCGTGTCGGATCAGAAGGCAGTACGGGTCCGGTAACACTGGGAATGACGGCCTGGGGAAGCAGGAGGCCAAGAATATTGTTCGCCGTCGCACGATTGGTCTGCCAGAGCAAATCGGTACGTGGAAGATAGGCGGTTCTTGCAACCGCGATGGCGCCCTGGGCCGCCTTTTGCTGAGCTTGAGCCGCTTGGATGGCAGGATAGCGGGCATCCGCCTCTGCGATGACCTGATCGAGCGTTAAACCGGGGGGTCCGTTCGTCTGGATCGCCTGAGCAGAACACCTTAGCTGCGCGATCGGAACCGCGATGAGGAGTAAACCCACCGCGCTCAGAAAGGCGAAAAAGGGGATGCGCATAGAGTTACGAACCGGTGTTCCGAAATCAGGAAATCTCTTACAACTGCAAGACATCATATCATCGGATTTCGATATTATGATGAAGTGAACGGGTGCCTATCCTTTTGGTCGCATCAAAACAGCAGCGGGAACTCTTTAGCGGACTCATTCGCATCCATGTACTGGTTCACGCTTATCATGAGCCGATCTTTGGACTCGCTATGATGGAAGAACTGCGGCATCATGGCTATCGGATTGGACCGGGAACTCTCTATCCGCTGCTGCACGGGATGGAACGTAGCGGATTGCTGAAATCTACATTGAAGAACCTTACCGGGCGCAGGCGTAGGGTTTACAAGATCACCCCGGCGGGGAGAACGGCGCTTGAGAAAGCCAGGAACAAAGTAGATGAACTGCATCACGAGCTGCACGAGGAACGCCCCAGGAAACTTTCGATCTGACAATCGAGCTCACTCGGAAGGAAAGAGAATTGGGCTTCAGCCCCTGCAAGGGCACATCCTGCAGCACGCTGTCAAAGCAGGATTGGTACACCTAATTGGCAGAGAAAAAAGCCCAGGGGCTAAACAGGCTGCGGAAAAACCGAATTCTTTGAAGGGGACGGCCTTCAGGCCGTCCGAAAGTGATTGAAAATCTGTTCGGCTTTAGCCGCTGAGGGGACGGGTTTCGCTCCCTACCTTTTTCCGCAGCCTGTAAAGCCCAATTCTCTTTCAACCCTTAATGGCCCGACTAAGGTCGTGCCCCTGATACAAAACCAAACTCAGTTGAAATACCTACCCTTCGTTCCTGAAGTATAGAAACTCCAGGTTGCGCCCGAAGACTGTCGAAGAAAAGCGGCGCCGTTGTTTAGGCAAACGTCTCAAACGTAGCGACGTAAAACACCGAGGACGCGACCCTGGATCGCAATCTGTGAAAGCGGAACGTAGATGGGTTCCATCTCGATATTGGAAGGCTGCAGCCGGACCATGGTTCCTTCAATGTAATACCGCTTCAGCGTGGTCTCGCTACCGCGCACCAGGGCAACGATAATCTCCCCCTGGCGCGCGGTGCTGGTGCTCTCTACCAACACATAATCGCCATCCACGATGTGCTCGTCGCGCATGGAGTCTCCGCGCACCTGGAGCGCAAATACCTCGCGATTTCCTATGATGTCGCCCAGAGCAATCGTCTCGCTGGTCTCCGATGCCTCAACCGGTTGGCCGGCTGCGATTCGCCCCAATAGCGGGAGTCGATCCGAACGCTTCGTTTTGCTGCGCGGCGGGAGTACGTCGATCGAGCGGCTGCGGTTGTGAGCGCGCTGTAGCAGCCCTTTCTTCTGCAGGTTCGTAATGTGTTTGTGCACCGTGGCCAGGGACTTGAGACTCAACCCGCGAGCAATCTCCTCGAACGAAGGCGAGTATCCATTGCGCTGGACAAAATTGCTGATAAAGTCCAGCACCTCTTTCTGCCTGCGGGTGATTGACATGTCTGCATTATAGCGAACAAAAAGCGAACCACAAGATAATTTTTTATTGTGCCATTTCGCGCCGCGAGTAGCTTAGCTAATCCCGCGATCCGATTTGGGACGATGTCTGCTCGCCTCTCCCGTTATGAGACTGCGCACCAAGGAATCTCTGCGCGACGCTTGTTTCAGCCGTGAATGCGATGCAGGGTAGAGATGCAACGCGGAAAGACATCACTCCCAGGTTGTCACCAGAGAGTAAACCACGGAGCGAGTCGAGTTTCCTTTGAGGAGCGCCGATACACAATCAGAGTCTTGGCTTATCGGCTTTGTCACCGCTCCTCAACAGCCTGCGCATTTCGCCGCGCATTTCGCCGGAAGATAAGTGGCATTTCGGCACACTTTACAGCTCTTCAACCATTCTCGGGCTCCAGTTCTCAGATACAGGTGGATTTGAATATGCAAGAACCAGGAAAAGGTCACAGACGTCCCCGGCGAAGTGGAGCATCGGTGCAGGACATCAGCGCAGTCAGTCATGTCCCGCACGAGAGTGCACAGACAGAAGCCCCCGCTGCCATATCCGCAATGACGCCAGGGCAGCAGCCCGGAGATCTACTTACCGCAGAACAGGAAAAGCTCATGATTGAGCATCTGCCCATCGTGCGCTTTATCGCCCGGCGCATCCACGAGCGGTTGCCTCAGCATGTGCCGATCGAGGACCTCTACAGTGCAGGCGTGGTAGGCCTGCTCGATGCCTTCGGTAAGTTCGATCCATCCAAACAGGTTCAGTTCCGCAGTTACGCGCAATTCCGGATCCGTGGAGCAATCCTGGATAACTTGCGCACCCTCGACTGGAGTCCAAGGGAGTTGCGTCGCAAAGGCCGCGCGATCGAACAGGCCATCCAAGCCCTCACCGCCCAATTCGGCCGCGCTCCGAGCGACCTTGAAATCGCGGGCCGAATGCACCTCGATCTCCCCGCCTATCAGCAACTGCTGGGGGAACTAAAAGGCCTTGAGATCGGCACTCTTCATTCCGAACGCTCAGAGGACTCGGGCGAAGAAGAGCTGGTCTATCTGCCCAACCGGCCGGAAGACGATCCACTCTTTCGCTACCTGCACGCAGAAATGCGAGAGCGACTGATCGAGGCTATCGGCGACCTCCCTGAGCGTGAGCGACTGGTCATGACCCTCTATTACTACGAAGAGACAACCATGAAAGAGATCGGAATCATCTTGGGGGTGGTGGAATCGCGCATCTCGCAGATCCATGCCTCCGCCGTGTTGCACCTCCGCGCCCGTCTCGCGGACTTCGCTTCCCGGCAAGAACCAGCTGCCGGCTCGGCCCAGTCTCCCCGAGCCTCAGTCCCGAAAAACGCCTGCTGAGGTCTTTCACGATGGTTGTTGCACCGGTTACCAAGGGTCCCCTATTGTGTGCCGATGATGCTACCCTAGAGGCTGGCTTAGAGGTTGGCCTAGAGACCGGCATGGACCGTCGCGACAATCCCGCGGTAACCGATCGGCGCACCGCTGATCCACTCAGCGCTCTCGATTGCGATGTCATCGATGAAGATCGTTTGAAAAAAATCGCCAGCCTGAAGCAAGCCGTTGCCGACGGAACCTATCACGTCAGCCCGGAAGCATTGGCCGACAAACTGATCGAGCACATGTTGGAGCCCAAAGGTTAGCCTGAGACGCCTGTTTGCGTCCGTCTTTTGCGTCCGTCTTTTGCGTCTTGGATATACTTCGCAAAGAGGCGCCTTGGCATGGCCGTTCGCTTTTTGTGGAATGCGACGAGAGGCCATCGGCTGGCTCCGTGGCGCAGCGAATACCTCAAATGGCGCATTGAAACCTATTCCGGCCGCAAGGCCGACACCATTGACGCCAAATACTTCTGGTCCTTCCTCTGGAAGGAGAGGGCACAACTGATGCGCTTTCTCGGTTGGACCCGAAATTACGGAACCCGGAGCCGGCAACGATCTTGAGCCTTCTCCTTCTGCCCCGCCGGCCTGCCCATCGTCTTTGCCTGCTGCTGGCCGGTACATTCTTCCTGAGCTTTTTTGAGGCGCAAGGCCGGCAAGCATCTTCGCCCGAGACCACGATTCGTGTGCAGACCTCAGAAGTGTTGGTTCCTACCCTGGTCCAGATGCCATCGGGCGAGATTGTCTATGGCTTGGGACCGGCTGACTTCGAACTCATGGATAACGGCGTGCAGCAGAAGCTGCACGTGGACGATGATCTGGACAGCGAACCGGTTTCGGTTGTCGTCGCCGTGGAAAAGGGCCGCATGGCGGCGCTGGAATTCGACAAAATCAATCGCCTCGCTCCTTTGATTGATCTCTTTTTGGGCGATGGGTCGAGCGAAGCTGCTTTTGTAAGTTTTGATTCCAAGCCGCAATTGGTGGTGCCCTTCACCCGGGATGCCGATCGGCTGGGCCGTGAATTCAAACACATAGAGCCGGGTGATGGGGGAGCGGCTATCCTCGATACTGTTGGTTACTCGGTCAAATTGCTGGAAGACCGGCCGAAGGATTACCGCCGGGTATTGCTGTTGATCAGCGAGACCCGCGATCATGGCAGCCATGATGTGGACGCGCGGCGCCTGGTAGAACAGATTGGCACCAGCAACACCCTGGTTCTCAGCGTCACCTTTTCTCCCTCCAAGGCGCTGTTGCTCCATGATCTGACACACAATAATGAGAACGCGGGTCCTGATTTCCTGGCCCCTCTGCTCATGGCTGTGCAAGCGGTGCGCAAGAACGTCGCGCGGGAGATTGCCCTGATGAGTGGTGGGGAATACGCCCCTTTCACGACCGAGCGCGGCTTTGAAGATCGCGTGCAAGAGGTTGCCAAGCACGCCCGCAATCGTTACTTGCTGAGCTTTCGGCCCTCGGATAACACTCCGGGATTGCACGTGTTAGATGTTCGCCTCACGCGCAATCTCGGCGCCAGGGTGGTGGCTCGCGCCAGCTATTGGGCGCTGGATAAGCAACCGCAGGCGGTTCCTCCCGTTCCGTAGCTGGAACTAAGCACCTGACAATTTTGGCCTGTTCACGCTTGTAGCATCGAACTTCTTACGGGAGAAGGTTCCTTTTCCAGCATCGAAGCACACAGAAAAACGCGCTGTCACATTGCGCCCAGCCAAGGAGATGGAATGAGCGAAGTTGTGAAGTTGCAGGCCAGTGACGGCCACAAACTGGATGCCTATGTAGCAGCACCAGACGGTAAGCCCTGGGGAGGACTGGTCGTGGTGCAGGAGATTTTTGGGGTCAACCAACATATGCGTTCCGTCGCGGATCGATTCGCGCACGAGGGTTTCTACGCCGTCGCTCCGGCACTCTTCGATCGCGTGGAACGTGATGTTGAACTTGGTGATGATGCCGAGAGCATGCATAGGGGCGTCGCCCTCGCGCAAAAAATCAGCATCGACGATGCAATCAAGGATGTGGATGCGGCTCTCCAATACATCGCCAGGACGATCGGGAAACCCGCCGGCGTAGTGGGCTACTGTTACGGAGGAACGCTGGCCTGGCTGAGCGCAACACGGCTGTCGCCGGCTGCCGTTGTGGGCTATTACGGCGGACAGATCTCCAGATTCGCCCACGAAAAACCGCGGGCTCCGGTCTTGCTTCACTTCGGCAAGGACGACCAGCATATTCCGCAGGCCGATGTGGACAAGGTGCAGGCCGCTCATCCGGAGGTGGAGATCCATCGGTATGCCGCCGGCCATGCTTTCCATAACGACACCCGCGCCAGCTACAGAGTGGACGCGTCGAAGGAGGCCATGGCCAGAACGCTAACCTTTTTAAATCGGCATCTTTGATCCTTCCATCTCCAGAATTGGCGTCGGAAGTACAACGCCCTGCATCTATCAGACTGGCTTCAAGCTGAGCAGACAAACCGCAGGGGGCGAACGGACAAGGATGGCCGCAGCGACCACCACTGCCGCAAACGCGGCAATGTACGCATGGAAGCCAAAGACAAACCCGTGGCTGGTCGCTGCTACGGTGGCGCTTGCCGCGTTTATGGAAGTGCTGGATACTTCGATCGCCAACGTGGCCCTGCCGTACATCGCGGGCAGTCTGGGTGCGAGCGCCGATCAGAGCACCTGGGTGCTCACCTCCTACCTGGTGTCCAATGCCATTGTTTTACCCATGGGCGCCTGGGCCGCCAGCGTGATCGGGCGGAAGAATTTCTTCATGCTCTGCATCGTTATTTTCACCGCCAGTTCATTCTTATGCGGTGTCGCGCCCACCCTCGGTCTCTTGCTGCTATTCCGGGTGTTTCAAGGAGTGGGCGGCGGGGGATTGCAGCCGATGGCGCAGGCCATCATGGCTGACTCGTTTGAGCCATCGAAACGGGGCCTCGCATTTGCCCTCTACGGCTTGGTTGCCGTGCTGGCGCCTTCGATCGGACCCACGCTCGGCGGGTGGATCACGGACAATTACTCCTGGCATTGGATTTTTTACATCAACATTCCCGTAGGCATGGTGACGCTGTTCCTCACCAACCGGCTGGTCGAAGATCCGCCTTACCAGAAAACCGACCGGAACAATCTTTACCGCATCGACTACATTGGCGTCAGTTTTCTGGTGATCTCCATGGGAGCGCTGCAGATCACGCTCGATAAAGGCGAGGAAAAGAACTGGTTTGGATCGCACTTCATCGTCGGTTTCGCCATGACTTTCATCATCTCGTTCATAGCTCTCATTATTTGGGAGTTCCACGTCGAGAAACCTCTGATCGAACTGCGACTGTTTAAGTTCAAGAATTTCGCCGTGTGTGCCTTCCTCATGTTGCTGACCGGCGGACTGCTCAATGCGACCACGGTC
>DASRRN010000152.1:0-2949 GCA_035695685.1 Acidobacteriaceae bacterium
CGAAGCGGTGAAATTTGCGAATGGCAGGTTATGCGCCTGGGCAATGGTATCGTCGTCGTCGCCAATGATCCCGTTCGTCTTGCGACTGTTGACCGAGCCGGTATCGCGGTAGCCGTCGCCAAAACTGGTCTTTAAGATCCACGTCAGTCCCCAGCGGCCTTCTTCTATCAAGCGATCGTAGAGTTCAGGATTTTCACCTCGGGCATGCAGCTGCTCGGCCAGACTGAACATCGCGTATACCGCCTCGCCGGTATTGCTCAGGCCTTGCGTCAGATCGCCGGCGTCATGCCATCCTCCGTTGACAATAATGCGCTTGCCATCGTGCACCACTTGCCAGTCGCGGTGACACACGCCATGCACCCCGGGAATCGCGATCCCGCAACGCTCGGAATAGAAGAAGTTGAGCGCTTTCCATATGGTCTCGGTCCAAACGTCTGAATCAATGCGAAATGGATGGGTGGACACGTTGCCCGCCTCCAGCGTGTAGGACCCGGGTTGTTGAACTTCAGAAAAGTCCATGATCTGGAAGGTGGCCAGTTGTGTTTCGGTGGTTTCGATAGGCTTGCGCAAAACCACCTTGCCTGTGTCGTGGTCGATCAGGCTAAACTCCCGCGCACTCAGACCGTTAGCGATGGCGCTCTTAGGAGCACCGGAGAGATAGCCCGTTTGGCTGTAGGCGATGCGTCCGGGCCAAACCTTCCAACCTTCGATGTAGTCCGGATCAACGCGCTCGAGCTCCAGGTGATCCAAGTCAAAGCTGACCGTATCGGATGACTCCGGTTCGTTACCAGACATCCCGTAAGTGATTTCAAGTTCTGTAATTTTGTCGCGCGCCACATTGCTAATCTCCCAAACAACGTGGTTCCATTCGTGATTGTGGAGGAGGGTGGTGTTCTCCCCTTCCTGGCCAAAGGCCGCGGGAAGTTTCTCCACTCCATCATTGTGGAGATGCAGACCCAGTGCCACCTCATACATGCCGGGACAATCGGGATAAATCCATAGTGACAGCCGATTGAAAGAGCGCCAGTCCTCGCCATCGAAGTGCCGGATGACTCCGGAGCTTCCCCATCCTCGCCCGTTCACCGGGCCGGGCCCCTCCAGCCTGGTTGGACTGCGGAATCGGAGCGAGTGGCCTCCATCGCGAGATCTGTCGGTGGTGAGCGTCATCTCAGCCACCATCTTCGGTGCAGCCGCTGGCTGAATGGAAACCCGAGCGTCCACGATTGCCGGCGCACCACGGGTGAAAGCTGTCCACTTATCCAGCTTCTCCATGTCGTCCAGCAGGCGACTCTCCAACACTTTCTTGTTCAGCCAGCGGTAGGGAGCGGAGTTTTGATAATCGACCGCCATGGGGGAACGCTGCGCCCCAGCAACGCAGGTTGCGAACACCAGCAGCAGAAGTTTTCTTCGATGCAGGAGCAGAAACGAACGCGAAGATCGCATGGTTACCCTTATAGCTGCAGTCGTATGCGCGCAGCCGAGACAGCGGGAAGGGAACTAGCCAGTCCCACCTTCCCTTTAGAACGACAGCCTGAGCGCCATTTGCAGTTGCCTGGCCGCATTTGCCTGACTCGTAACCACTCCGAATGCGCCAGAGTTAAGCAGCATGTTCGGACTGCCAAATTGGGGGTGGTTCAGCGCGTTGAATGCCTCGAGCCGGTACTGTAATTGCAAACCCTCCTTGATCTTGCTAAGCGCGAGCGTCTTGGATACCGACAGATTCGAGCTATCGGTACCCTGGGTCCGTACCCAGGGAATTGTCCTTGGAGCAGTTCCTAATGCATAGGGAGCAGGTACGGTAAATACCTGCGGGTTGGAGAAATAATTCGTCATCCAATCCTTACCCTTATTCCGCGTAGGCTTGCCGGTTAGATTAGGACGCTGCGGGCCGTACGTGGGCAGAGAAACACCGTTGGCCAGCGTCGGCAGCAGAGGGTAGCCGCTCAGGAACGACCAGGTTCCGTTGACCTGCCAACCACCTAAAAAGCCGTCTACGATCGGATTCCAATTGCCCCCAAATTGCTTGCCGCGGCCAAACGGCAGTTGATACACGTGCGTGATCTGCAGCTGCTGAGGAATATCGAACAGCGATACACTCCGCTCCAGGTAAGGTTTGTTGGGATCCTGAAGAGAGGTTGATCCGCCAAGGAACGTATCATCACTCGAGGACGAATCATCGATAGACTTGGAGAAGTTGTAAGTCACCAGCAGCTCAAGTCCGTGGGAAAAGCGCTTCTCCATTTTGGCCTGCAGCGCGTGATAAATGGAGTTGGCAATCGGCTTCGTATCTCCGCCAAAGGTCGTGAACTGCGGATGGGGTAGTTGTAATTGATACGCCGGAATGGTCGAACCGGAAAGCTGGCTGTTGGGATTGGTGATCTTCCCGTAGAAGGGATTCGGCACATAGGTCTCCAGCGCCGCTATCTGGTCAGGCGAATAGTTCTCTATCTGCGGCCCAAGGATGTTGTTGTTATCATCTCCGCCGAAATATTGATGGGTGCCCTTGGTTCCGAGATAAGTAACATCCACCACGATGTTGCCCCGAAGCTCGTGTTGAATACCAAAACTCCAGGTTTGCGTGTTCGGGGTTGCGTTCACGCTCTTGTTTGGGCCGATGCCGGTCGTTCCTACATCGTTCAGAAGCCCCAGCGAATTACCAGGCGGCAGGTTCGGCCCCGTCATAGGCCACGGATCGCTGAGCCGGCCCCAGGGCGTCGCGCCATCGTTGTTCAAGCTGGTGAGCCAGGTCGTGTCTTCCACCCACCCCTGATTGCCCGAGCCGCCCTGCCCTGCAGCGCCGACCCTGGAAACCCCGTAGAAGATCCCGTATCCCCCGCGTACTACAGTGTCCTTGAAGGGCAGCCACGAAAATCCAAAGCGCGGTTGAAAATTGGTGAAATCAGGATTGTAGGTATACCGATCATTTGCGGTCGCGAAAACTTCTCCTCC
>DASRRN010000153.1:0-7735 GCA_035695685.1 Acidobacteriaceae bacterium
CCTTCTTGCCCGGGGCACTTTCGACTCCGCTCACCACGTCGACGCCCCACGGGCGAAGGATCTGAATGGCCTGCTTCACGTTGGCAGGGCCAAGGCCGCCGGCCGCAATCAATCGCAGATGCGGTGCTGCCCGGAGGAAGGCGCTCCGGGCTTCAAGCCAGTCGAAGCTGGTGCCGGTGCCGCCTATGGCGCGCGCCGTCGATGAGTCCACAAGCACCCCATGGAGAGAATCGGTCTGGCCCAACTCCGCTAATTGCTGCTCAAAGCCCGCGTCTTTATAAGGCAAAACACGCAGGATACTGACCCGCCCGGGAAACCGGGCAAAATGTTGGCGCAGGCGGAAGGGCAGAAGTACGTCTGACGAGCGATGGATCTGCACCCCGGTCAAACCACTGGCGGCAACGGTAGAGACTATTTCGTCGAAGCCTGCGTCGACGAAAACGCCGTACTTTTCCAACTGTGGAGGCAGGTTTTCAGTGATTTTTCGAACCACGTCAGCGTTCACCTGCCTTGGACTTGGAGCAAAAACAAAACCGACCGCATCCGCACCGCATTGGGCCGCGAAGCGAGCATCATCGAGGGTGGTGTTGCCGCAAATCTTGATCCACATGGCAGCCTTTCACTTGCCCACGGGTGCGCGTTCAGCCGCAGCCAAGAGCATGCTCTGAAGCGCCCTTTCGGGGTCGGGCTGTCGCATCAGCGACTCACCGATAAGAAAGGCATGGAACCCTGCGGCACGCAACCGGTTCATATCTTCGCCGGTCTCGATGCCGCTTTCGCTCACGCGCACGGCCGCGGCCGGCAGCCGGGCGGCGAGATGGAGCGAGACCTCGAGGCGTACTGCGAATGTCTTGAGGTCGCGGTTATTTACCCCGACAGCATCGCAATCCAGGTCAAGGACTCGGTCGAGTTCTTCGGCGGTATGCACTTCGCAGAGTACGTCGAGCTCGAGGGCGTGCGCCCCGGCTGCCAATTGGCGAAGTTCCAGATCGCTCAAGGCTGCGGCGATCAGCAGGATGGCATCGGCTCGATAGGCGCGCGCTTCCAGAAGCTGGAACTCATCGACAATAAAGTCTTTCCGCAGGCAGGGTAGATCGCAAGATCGGGAAGCCATCTCAAGGTTGTGCAAACTGCCCTGAAAAAAGTGCTGTTCTGTGAGCACGGACAGGGCAGCGGCGCCCCCACGCGCGACTGCCGCGGCCAGGACTGCAGGATCGAAATCTGCACGAATCAAACCCCGTGAGGGGGACGCCTTTTTCAGCTCCGCGATCACTGCCGGTCCGCTTGCCGCCTTCTGGCGCAGCGTGCGGGCGAAACCCCGTGGTTGGTGGGCGGCCGCCGCCTGCTCGAAAGCCCGGGTGGACGAGGCGGTTTTCCGCTGCTGCAATTCGCGCCGGGTGGTGGCCAGGATCTTTGTAAGTTGACTGTCCATCTTGCTAAGGTCGAAATATCAGTATATGCCGCCGGCGCTGGCCGATCGCGTTCCGGCGTAGACTCCACTTGGGCTGTACAGGCATCCAACCATCTATTTATGAACCAGTTCCCCCAACTTTGGGTGAAGTCGGCGGAGGCGGCGGGGCTGTGGGAGCGCCTTCGCACCGGGTCCCGGTCGGTGCTGATGCTTGACTACGACGGCACGCTCGCGCCTTTCCATATCAATCGTTTTGAAGCGACCCCCTATCCGGGAGTACTGGACCGGCTTGCCATCTTGTCGGCATTGTTACCGGTTCGCCTGATATTGGTCTCCGGCCGTTCAGCCCAGGAACTTCGCGGTGTGCTGCGTCCCAGCATCCGGGTCGAAATCTGGGGCAGCCACGGCCGGGAGCAGCTAAAGAGCGATGGGTCCTACGAACTGTACGCGCTCAATCCGAACCAGCAGGCCGCTCTACAGCAAGTGCGATTGGAGATGTCAGCTCTTGGCTTTTCCGAGACGCTGGAGGTAAAGCCCACTTCCCTCGCCGTCCACTGGCGTAGCTGCGATCCGGCGATGCAAGAGCGGATTCGCTCCTCGATTCGTTCTGTCTTTGGCCGCCTTGCCGAACCCGGCGGCCTGCAGCTGCTGCCCTTCGATGGGGGTTTGGAGTTGCGCTCCAGCGACCGCACCAAGGGAACCGCGGTGAGGCAAATCCTCTCCGAGGAACCGAACCAAATCCCGGTGGCTTACCTGGGCGACGATCTCACCGATGAAGACGCATTCACCGCGCTGGGAAGCCAAGGTTATTCCATCCTGGTACGAACTGAAGTTCGCGCATCGTTCGCGCGGTTTTGGCTACGCCCGCCAGAAGAGCTGGTGGAATTTTTGGACATGTGGATCGCAAGCTCACAGAGCCACTCTCCGGCGGCAACCGCGGAGGCCAGGCGATGAGCGCGCCGAAACTGGTATTGGTTTCTAATCGCATCCCTATCACCATCACGACGGAGGATGGGAAACTCAAGGGGCAGCCTAGCAGCGGTGGGCTAGTGAGTGCCCTGGAGCCGCTGCTCAAGGACCATGGTGGCATCTGGGTAGGCTCGGGGGGCACGGAAGACTCTCCGCAGATCCGCAAGATCCTGGAAAAGTCGAGTGGGAACAGTCCTTACCAGTACGCTCCACTTTTCCTGACGGAGGAGGAGCAGAGCAACTACTATGAAGGCTTCTCCAATGAGATTGTGTGGCCGCTTTTTCATGATCTGCAATCGCGGTGCAACTTCGATCCCCGGTATTGGGATTTCTATGAGCGGGTCAATCGCAAATTCGCCGATGCGGTGGAGAAGGCTTCGAACGATGGCGACCTGATCTGGATCCACGATTACCAGTTAATGCAGGTGGGCAAGATTCTGCGCTGCCGGCGCCCCCACGCGCGGCTCGCATTCTTTCTTCACATCCCGTTTCCGTCACCCGACATCTTTGCCAAGCTACCCTGGCGGCAGCAAATCCTGCTGGACCTGCTGGCGCACGACCTTGTTGGGGTGCAGACTGGACGCGACCAGCGGAACCTGATCGCCTGCCTGCGCTGCTTCGTTCCCTCGGTCAAAATTTCCGGCCGTGGAGAAAGCCGCATGGTGATGCGTGCGCAGGGGCACACCCACGTTGAATCTTTCCCGATCAGCATCGACTTTCGCGCCTTCTCTGAACAATCGGACTCCGCTCCGGTGGCCGAGCGCGCGCAGCAGATTAAGACCAAGACCCATGACATCCAGATCACGGTGGGCATCGATCGGCTTGATTACACCAAGGGAATACCAGAGCGGCTCAAAGCGTTTGGTTATTTTTTGCGCAACTATCCGCAATTCCATCGCAAGGTGGAGCTGATCCAGATTGTCGTGCCCAGCCGCGAAGGCATCCCTCGCTACGACCAACTCAAGCGGGAAGTGGAGCAGCTGGTAACCCACGTGAACGGTGAGTTCAGCGAACCGGGCTGGGTTCCCATCAATTACATCTATCGTTCGGTGCCGCGGGATGAGCTGGTCGCGATCTACCGGGCCGCGGATGTGGCTCTGATCACTTGTCTCAAGGACGGGATGAACCTGGTGGCGAAGGAATACTGTGCGGCCAAGACCGAAGTGAACGGGGTGCTGGTTTTGAGTGAATTTGCCGGCGCAGCCCCGGAACTACGCGTGGGGGCGATCCTGGTTAACCCTAACGACGAAGTCGGGGTGGCTGCGGCGCTCAAGCTGGCGCTGGAGATGACGCCGGAAGAGCGCCGGCGGCGCATGCTTCGCTTGCGCCATCAGATTCGGGAAGCGGACATCCTTGTGTGGCGGGATCGTTTTTTCCAGGCACTGGAAAAAACTGCGGCGGCTGAGACGACTGTGTCGTAGGAGGAATGATGGGGTTTGTGGGTGAGATCACGACGGGGGTTGTGTACGAGCCGAAGACGATCGGTTTTAATTTGCTGAATTTTCATCACCTTGGGTGGGCCGCCAGCCAATTTGCAAGCCAGAATGATGAACCGGAGTGGCACGTTGCTCTTCGGTCCGCATAGGTATGCTGTCACCGGATTAAGACCTCATTCTGATTGGATCGTGGACTGATAGCCGTCCTCACTTCATGAGAAGAACGATCAACGTGGCGACGGTTGCCAAATGAAGCAGGATATGTGCAGTGTTTGGGACCATTCCATTGCGCGGCGGCAAGAAGGAATGGGTTTTGCCAAACATGATTTGATAGCGAGCAGCTCGGTTCGGTTCCGGTCGGAAAAGGTAAGGTATCCACCAGGCGCGCCCGATGCAGAGCAGGCCATAGCTAATCAGGAGCCAGTCGTAAAGCCAGTCAAGGACGAATTACTCACAACGTAGCGCCACCATCGGGTCCACGCGCGTCGCCCGCCGTGCAGGTAGGGAACAGGCCAACACTCCGACGGCGATCACCAAACCTGGGACCAGCACAAATGTGATCGGATCGATCGGTCGCACGTCATACAGCAGACTCTGGAGCAGTCGAGTCACGCCCACCGCGACAGCGGAACCAGCTGCCGCCCCCAGCATTACAAGCACCAGCCCTTGTCGCAGAACTAGCAGCACCACATCCAGCCGCCGGGCTCCGAGAGCTGTCCGAATGCCGATCTCCCGCGTTCGCCGCGTCGTTTCGTAAGAAAGCAGTCCGTAGAGACCAATGCTGGCCAGCGTCAGCCCCAACGCGCCGAACAAACCAAACAGCCCCGCGACGAGCCGCTCGTTGAAGAGCAATCGGTCAATCGAGTCGGACTGCGTTCTCATTCGAATGACGGGCAGATTGCTATCCACTTCGTTGACCAGATTCCGAACCGCCGGCATCAATCCAACCGGCGATACTCTCGTTCGCAGCGCAAACGTCGCCCCCCCGGCTGTCAGCGGCACGTATGCTGTGGCAGCCTCTGCGCTCCGCAGGGTTGCATATTTCGTATCGCCGACCACCCCGACTATTTCCCATTGTGGATCCTTCGAGTCGCTGCCTCCAAAATGCAGCCCAATCGGGTTCCTCTCGCCCACAAACTTCCTCACGAACGCCCGATTCACTACCGCGACCTGCTGCGTGCTGCCTATGTCCGCTGCTCGCAAGAGGCGGCCCTCCGCCAGAGGAATCTTCATCGTCTCGAAGTAATCGGAACCGACGGAGAGCATCTGAGTCTCAACGGTGTCTGTCTGTCCCTCAACCCGCACGCCCTTAGTCCACAGCCCTCCGTCCAGCAGCGCGTCCGACGCGTAGCTGCTCCCAACCATCCCCGGCAACGCGGCGATTCTGCTCTGCAAATTCGCGTAGAGATCTGGGATTTGCTTTCCCTTGTAGCCTGCGAGTTCCGGATTGATCGAAAACAGCAGAATATTCCGGGTGTCGAAGCCTGGATCGATGCTGCGAAGCTTGTCCAGCGTGCGGAGCAGCAGGCCCGCACCCGTGAGCATTACCATCGATAATGCTACCTGCACCACCACTAGTCCGTTGCCCAGACCGAAACCCCGACCGCCAAAGTGCCCCGCCGTCGTCGCCGAGTTTCCCTTTAACTCCGACGCCAGATTGGCTCGTGCTCCCTGGAACGCTGGTGCGAGTCCAAACCCGATTCCCGCCAGAACCGTAGCGCCGACAGCAAAAAGTAATACAAGCGCATTCGGATGCAGATCAAGCCTTAACGGCCAACGCGCATTTTCCGAGAAAAACGTTGTCAACCCCGCCGCTCCTGCATACGCCAGCAGAGCGCCCAGTGCCGCTCCCATGGACGAGAGCAGCAAGCTCTCCGTCAGCAGCTGCCGAATCACGCGTCGCCGCCCGGCACCCATCGCAAGCCTCACGGCCATTTCCTGTTCGCGCGCCGCTCCCCGCGCCAACATCAGCCCCGCCACATTTGCGCACGCAATCAGTAGTACGATGCTCACCGCCGCCATCAATAGGAACAGCGGTTCTCCGTACTGGTACCGAATTCCCGTTAGCCCATCCTGCGCCGGTAACAACCATAGATGCGGATCGTCCTCTGTCTTCCAGACCGGTTTTGCTCCATGCAGCGTCTCATTCACAAACAATGAGTTCGCCGCTGCCTGCGCACGTGTTTGGGAAACACCTGGCTGCAACCGGCCCACGACTACAAGCCACCAGGAACTGGTGTCTGATTCCTCGGCCCACGGCAATCCTAAGGGAGTTGCTTGATTGAGCGGCACCCACAAGTCGATTGACTTGCCCGGTGTCAACCGGGTGAACCTTGGATCGGCAACACCCACAATCGTGAATACGGTGTTGTTCAGGCGAATCGTCCGCCCGATTACGCTTGGTGAGCTGGCAAATGCGCGCTGCCAATATCCGTAATCCAGCACTGCTACGGGCGTCGCTCCAGACTTTTCATCTTCGGAATCCAGCGTCCGGCCTAGTGCCGGTGTCACTCCTAGCGTTTCGAAAAAGCTTCCTGAGACCAGCTCGCCCTGAGCAATGGTCGCAGTCCTGTTGCCACTCAGATCCATCTCTGCGGGGCCGGCAAACGCCATTGCGTTTGCAAACAGAGTCTTCTGATCGCGAATCTCCTTAAACATCGGATACGACAACGAGCACCCACGGTTCGTAGTCTCGGCTTTGTCTCGGGGCCGCCCGCAATCCCCAAAGCTGCTAGTCCCGAGGTGATGAGGCCCGCCGCGGGCTGACCACTCCGCTACTACCAGCTGCTGTGGATCCCGGACCGGCAGCGAGCGCAGCATCACCGCATTTACCAAGCTGAAGATCGCCGTATTCGCCCCAATTCCCAGCGCCAGCGTCGCCACCACTACCAGCGTGAACCCGGGCGATTTGCATAGCATCCTCAATCCGAAGCGCAGATCCTGCGCGAGCGTCTCCACGAAGGTGATGCCACGTGCCTCCCGGCACTCCTGTTCAACTTGGGCGAGCCCGCCGAACTCCAGCCGGGCCCGACGCCTTGCCAGTTCAGGGGGCATGCCCGCCTGCACATATTTTTCCTCCTGGCGTTCCAGATGGAAGCGCAATTCGTCGTCGAGTTCTTCATTGACGGTGACGCGGCGGAAAAGTGAACGAAGACGGACAGACAGATCGCTCAGCACCGAGCACCTCCTGTGCCCTGTGGAAGGTCAATGCGTTGGGTAGACATGAAGACCCCTATCACTTCTACAAAGCACTATCGCACGAGTCTTGTAGAAGTACAAGGGTAGAAGATTCGTTCTCACGGCTCTATCAAAACCGCTCCGCGAAGGTTTCGCGGATCTTAGTCCCCGGAAACGCCATTGTTACTTCCGGTTAGGCGGTTAACGGGTAGGCGGTGATAGGACCGAACCCACAGAACCCAAAGATTCCCAGCCGACGAATTCAACGGGACGAGTCGGCGATAACGGACCAACTGAACAAATACGCTTAGTCTGCGTTATCGATAAGAACAGCCCTAAGCTGCGTGGCTACGACCATTTCTTGCCCTTCAGCCAGCGTGCCGGCGTTCACTCGAATTCCATCAAGCCCGCTGCTGCGAACTAGGATTCGGGGCTCCCGCTGAATCAGCTGGTTCTTAACGAAGTCCCGCCGAACTGTCGCGCGCGGCGCAGAGAACTGAAGGTAGACATGCGATCTGTTGCCGTCGACCCGGATCAAGATACCCTCAGCGGCTAAAGCCGCGCTCATTTCGAGGTAGTTATGTACGGCCTAAAGGCCGTACCCTCGAGTTTCTACATTTCAGAGAGGGTGGATAGATCCAAACCTGCGGAATGCGCAGTTTTCTGGAGTCACGGCTCTGATGCTTTGTATCAGGGCACGGCTTCAGCCGTGCCCTGCGTTGATGAGGGCTTTAGCCCCTGG
>DASRRN010000154.1:0-2785 GCA_035695685.1 Acidobacteriaceae bacterium
GGAAACCCCAACAATCAACGGCCAGTTGGGAAAGATCGGCCGGGCAGACGGGCGGGCCGAATCCGCCAGCCGGATAATGTTGTTTTGCAATTCAGAATTGATGCCCGACTGCTTGATCTTGGCAAACAAATCTTCATAGACCCGTTCGGCGGTATCTGCATCGTGCTTGAGTTGCAGGTAATCAAAGGACTGCGCGGTCAGGTCGTCAACTTGTTGCTTGGTTTCGGCAACCGCGGCGGAGAGCATTCGCTCGCGTACCAGCGACTGGCGGTAGTCCACGCCTATGCGGTTGGAAACATTCTGGCGGCTTTCATCCAGCGACACGCGGGCTTCGTCTACTTCGGCCGCTGCCTTGCGGTATTCCGGATGCTGATCTCCATACGTCGCAGCCACCATTGCCAGATTAGCTTTGGCTACTTTCAGCTTCTCGACATCCCGGGTGAGATCGCTCGATTGAGAGGAGACCTGGACCTCCGGCAAGGAACCATCTTTTGCTTCGCGGAAGACCGCTTCTTTGGCGATACGATCTGCTTGCGCAAGACTGTTCTCGGTATTCAGCGCCTGGAGCCTGGCGACCAGCACGCTGGTCTTCTGCTCCGGGTCGGCGGTTCCGAGTTCTCGCTGATAGACCATCAAAGCCCGGTGCGTCGACTCCATTTTGTCCTTCAGGTCGACAAGCTGCCGCTCCATTGAGGAGGTGAGACGTCCAGCTTCCTTGATGCGAGTGTCGAAAATGTTTCGCAGGTAGGAATCGGCGATGGCGTTCGCCGCATCCGCCGCCACCTGGGGATTTCGATCGCGATAGGTAATGGTCAACAGGTAGGTGTTGGGCCTGCGTTCGATTCTGAGATGTTTCAGTACTATGGGCGCATTCCTGATGGCATTTTCCTTTTCCGGCGCGTAATGCCAAAACCAATAGCGTCGAAATTGGCGCTCCCGTTGCAGCAGGTTGTAGCGCTCGGCTACGGGGCGCAAGATCGTATCGGCCTGCAGCAGGCTTTGTTGCGTGGCCATAAACTGATCGTCGCCCGTTGTCAGGAGACGACTATCGCCTATCGTCTCCGGCGCCGCTTGCCGGTCGATGGCGATGGTTGCGGAGCCCGCGCTGAGGGGGGGCAACAGAGTACACGCGAGGACGACCAGGACAGTGAGCGCTGTGCTGAGCAGCACGATCATTGCTCCGCGGCGACGCAGTATTCCCGCGTAAAAACTAAGTGGGCGCTGGGATTCACCGGGATCGCTCAGCCTGAGGTGAGGTTTGGGTATGACAATCGAACCGGCCATGCGATCAGCTCCGATCTGGTAAGTAGCTGGAGAGCAAGTTGTCTATGTGTGAGGCGCTGCAGGACAGCGTCCCCAAGCATGGTGTGGGGTCAGGGTTAGTGAGCCCAGATGGCAGCCGACACGGCCGTGTTGCCCATGCCCGTAACATGGTTCAACACACTCGCGCTGGCCTTCAGTTTGCCATTGGTCGGAACGTAGAGAATGTCATTTGCGGCAAGCTTCACATCCTGGCTCTTTCGATCCAGAATGCGTCGCAGCGGAACTTCTATTTCTGTTTTCTGCGCGCTGCCCGGCTGCTCGCGATAGATATAGGCCTTCTTAAGGCTGAATGAGTCAAGGCCGCCGCTGAGCGCCAGCAATTGGAGCACGGTGGTGTCCTGCAGATTCTGGAAGGGAAAGGCGCCCGGCCGCTTTACGTTTCCCACCACAAAGACCCGCTCGCATTGGGGCACGCGAATCTGCGCGCCTGCCAGTATCAGGATGTTTAACTCCGGGTGCAAACCGTCGAAGAGTTTGCGGACAGAGAATCGCTGGATGCTCCCGTTTGCTTGCTCCACGATAATCTCCGGGCCGGCCTCAGGCAGCAGGCCACCGGCCTGGCTGAGCGCACCCAATAGGCGCAGGTTTCCTATCTCCTGAATGGTGGTGGGCGTCTTGACGGCGCCGGCGATGGTGACGTCGCGGCTACGGTACTCGACCACCGAGACATCGACAACGGGATTTACCAGCAGATGTTGCGTTCGAAGGGCGGTCGCGATCTCATTGCGCAGCGCGTCCGGCATCAATCCTGCCGCGTGTAATGGAGTTCGTATCAACGGCAGGTTCAGATTTCCCTGCTCGTCGATCCGGAAGGATTGCGAAAGTTCTGGCGAATCAGAGACGGTCAAACGAATAAGGTCGGAGGCGCCAATGGGCTGGAAAGGCAAATTGGCGCCCCCGAAGGCTACAGGCGTTGCAGGGAAAGCTGGCCCGGGTAGGGGGGACGACAAACGTTGTGCCACGCTGGCGATAGAGATCAAGGCCGGAACAACCGCTATTGCCACACTAAGTTTTCTCATGGGTCACGCTTGCTATTGCGTAGAGTAGAGGGCAGGGATTAAACGAAAGTACAGACGATGATTAAATCCATCTCACGCGTGTGTGCAAAACTGCGTTACGGGCGGTAGCCTATGACCCTCGCCGGCACACCGGCGGAGATGGACATAGGAGGCAAATCGCCGGTGACCACGGCTCCTGCGCCCACAACCGCACCTTCACCGATAGAGACTCCCGCTGTCACCACGGCGTTGGCGCCAAGCCATACGTCATCGCCGATGCTGATGGGAGCATCCTGTCCAGGTTGATTGCGAATGAGCTCCCCACGGGCTATGCCGTGATTGGAAGAGAAAATCGAGACGCAAGGGCCGAGAAGCACGTTGTTCCCGATAGTGATTGGGCCCGCGGGAGAGGCCCATACGGAACAAAGATGATTGATAAAGGAATGGTCACCAATCTCGATCAT
>DASRRN010000155.1:0-2907 GCA_035695685.1 Acidobacteriaceae bacterium
CATGAAGCACTTCGCGGCTCAGGAATGGGTTGATTTCGTGAGAGGCACAGTAAGAGAGGACCAAAAGGCAGTTATGCAAGAACATCTCAGTGGATGCCAAAGATGCCAGCGTGAAGCGAGGACATGGCTCCGGGTGCGCGAAACGGCCGGTCGGCAGTCGGCCGGTGAGCCAGACGACAGCGCCGTCCGCTTTGTAAAGGGAAGCTTTGCCATCAGAGGAGGCAAGCGGTCAACCCAGCTTTCGCGCGGGTTTCTCGCCGAAGTCCTCTTCGATAGTTCTCGTGAGCCGCTGCCGGCGGGTGTCCGCTCAGCCGTATCCTGTTCTCGGCAACTTCTCTACGGAGCGGGCGACTTGCGAATTGACCTGCGCCTCGAGCCTCAACTCGATTCTGAGAACGTCTCGCTTATCGGACAGATCTTGGATTCTGCGAATCCACAAACCGGCCCGGCGGAAGCATCTGTCGCTCTGTTGAAAGCAGGCAAGGTTGTGTCGGAGGCAAAGACAAATCGGTTCGGAGAGTTCCGGCTGGAATGCGCTTTGGGATCGCGGCTGGAACTTCGAGTCGCGTTGCCGGCAGGAAAACAGATATCAATCTCGTTGATCGACCCTGTTCCCGGTCACGGCAGAGGATGGTCGGATATGAGTGATTCTAAGATAGTTAGTTATTTCCCTGGCGTGCCAAAAAGTACTAGGAAACGAGTTTAATGCGAAGCCTGTCGAGAATAGCCAGTTGTACCATTGAGCGCACCGCTCCATTTGGGAAGACTAGGACGTCCCAAGACCGGCTCAAGCCTTGTAGTTCGGCGGCATCGCAAAAGGAGTAGTTGCCATCATGATTCGTCGAATCTGGGTTCTTCTCCTCTTAACCTTATCCGTTGCGCTTTCGGCGCAGCCGGCGGCAGCACAGTTACAGCTTGGCGGCGTTCTTTCCAACCTCGGCCAAGTGCTCTCGACCCTTGGTGCCGGCCAGCCTCAAGGCGTCATTGTGCGCACAACCCTTGGCGCCGCGGGACTCCAAAGCACCTGCCAGCAGAGAGGCTGCACCGTCGTGGGCAACTTGGATGGCGGCCTCAATCAGGTGTTCCTGGTACGGCCAACTTATAAGGGCCTTGTGCCAAATCTTTTGGCGGCAGTGCTCCGCCTCGTAACTGGAATTCTGGATGCCGAGCCGGACCAGACCCTTCAAATTCCGACGAGCCCCACCAATCAGGCTCTTGCCACCGCACCTCCGGCTGGCCTTTGGGACACGACTCCGGTGAATTACTACGGCTCTTCCGCATGGAACGGCTACATCAACCAGCCCGCCACGCAAATCATTCACCTTTCCAACGCGCAGAATGCGTTCCATGTGAGCGGAGCTGGAATCGTGGCGGACATCGATACGGGAGTGGACCCCAATCACCCGGTGCTGAAAGGGGTGCTCCTTCAGGGCTACGATTTCACGCGCAACCAACCGGGCGGATCGGAAATGAACGACATCTCGTTGTCGTCGCCTCCGCCCTGCAATACCTGTGTGGCAGCATACGTGAATCAACATACGGCGGCGATGGTTGACCAGCACACTGCCGCGATGGTTGATGGGAATGGCTATGCGGCATTCGGCCACGGAACGATGGTCGCAGGCGTGATTCATCTCGCAGCGCCGACGGCGAAAATCCTCCCTTTAAAAGCATTTCATCCGGACGGAACTGGCAACCTTTCGGACATCCTCAGCGCGATCTATTTCGCCGTGAAGAATAATGCCAGCGTCGTCAACATGAGCTTTGATTTGTCGGCCAGCTCAACTGAACTCAACAATGCAATCAACTACGCGGCAAGCAACAACGTCATCCTGGTTGCGTCCTCCGGTAACGACGGGCAGCAAGAAATCGTCTATCCGGCGGCGATGCGCGGAGTGATGGGTGTCGCCTCCACAAGCAATCAGGATCAACGCTCCACCTTTTCGAACTATGGCAACCAGATCGTGTGGGTAGCCGCCCCCGGCGAAGGTATCGTCACGACGTATCCGTTTGGAACCTACGCGGCTGGCTGGGGCACTTCCTTCAGTTCGCCCTTCGTCGCCGGAACCGCTTCGCTGATTCTAGACATACAGCCGAAGGACAACCCCACCGTCGCGGCATGGGCGCTCTCACATGCGAAATGGGTTGGACCTAACATGGGCAACGGACGCCTCGATGTCTACGGCGCTCTCAGCTTTCTCAACCCGATCCAGGGACTGCTCCAATAGCGTCGCGCCGGATGCCAACAACAAGCACATCTCCATCGCAACGACTGTTGCAGCTGCCGCCTAAGCAACACGGCGCGGTTGACGGATCGACCTGGCAGTCCCAGCTTCTGAAAACCAAATCGATCGAGGAGCAGCTCTCTGCGTTGAATTCAGCGGTGACCTGTGCTTTCAATCAGCTTCTCGATTTGAAGGATCTGAACACCGGCGTTCACAGTACTAGGCTCGCGGAATGGGCCCTGCATGTTGCGGGAGAGCTTGGTCTGGACGAAAGGGCCCAGAAGGACATCGAAATCGCTGCGCTGCTGCACGATATCGGGAAGGTTGGCATTCCTGATGCGATCCTCAACAAGCCTGCGCGTTTAACGGACGAAGAGTATGCGCTCATGAAGAAACATCCCGAATACGGTTGGGCTGTTCTACGCCAAATCCCTGGAATGGAACGCGCCAGCTTAATCATTCTCCACCATCATGAGAGCTTCGACGGCTCGGGGTATCCGGGTAACCTAAGAGCCGAGGAAATTCCGATGGGGTCGCGGATCGTTTCAGTAATCGACGCATTTGACGCGATGGTTTCGAACCGGCCTTATCGCGAGGGAATGCCCTTTGAAGAAGCCGAGCGTAGGCTCCTCAAGGCCACCGGAACCCAGTTCGATCCTCTCGTGATTAGCAGTTTCCTTCC
>DASRRN010000156.1:0-8063 GCA_035695685.1 Acidobacteriaceae bacterium
GTAGGGTTACTAAATCGACCCCACCACGTCTCTCTTACTAACCTGCTCCAACCCTCCCCCGGCGACTGTTAGACTGCAACCGGCCGTCGATGCATGACAAATACACTACGCACGCCAGCCTCACCCTCCTGCTCGGCACGCTGATCACGGACCGGCAGGGCCGCGTCCTGGGCCGGCTTAAGGATGTTGCCGTGGCCACCGGAACCGCCGCGGGAAACGTCGCCGGACTCGTGCTCAAGACCAGAGAGGGAGCCAGGCTGGTAGCCGTGAAGGACGTATTGCAAACACCGGCCGGAACCCTCGAATTGCGTGAGGATGCGGTGTTCCAGCCGCTGCGCGGCGATGAAAACCTGCTCCTCCTGCAACAAGACGTCCTGGACCGGCAAATCATCGACGTCCATGGGAGGAAGGTGGTGCGGGTCAACGACGTCGACCTGCAGTGGTTTCCAGAGAATGGCCGCGAAGGACTGCGGGTGGCTGAGGTTGCCGTCGGCCTGCGCGGCGCGGTGCGCAGGCTGCTCAAAGGAGTGATGCCCAGGCAAACACTGGCAAGTTTTGCCATGCACTTCCGCGCCAGAATCATTCCCTGGGAATTCGTGGATCTGATTGAGGTCGATCCGGCGCGCCGGGTGAAGCTGAAGATCGAACACGAGCGGCTGTCTCACATGCATCCCTCCGATCTGGCGGACATCCTCGAAGACCTTCCGCCACCTGAGCGGGAGGCCATCTTTGTCTCCCTCGATGAAGAAGTAGCCGCAGATGCGCTGGAGGAAGTCGATCCCCGGCTGCAGAAGTCTTTGCTCGAATCCCTCGATTCCGGCCGGGTAGCCGACATTGTCGAAGAGATGGATCCAGGCGCGGCCGCCGATCTGCTGGCCGAACTCTCCGACGAGCGCTCGGAGGCGATCCTCGAGGAGATGGAGCCGGAAGAGCGGCAGGAAGTTGAGGACCTGCTCGAATTCCGGGAGAATTCCGCGGCCGGCAGGATGACCACAAACTGCGTCCAGGTTTCCTCCGGAGCCACGGTAGGAGACGCAGTGCGGGCCCTGCGAGAATTCGACGGAGATCCGGAAGGGATAACCGAGATTTATCTCACCGGGAAAGATGACGTGCTGCAAGGTGTTGTCCCATTGTCGCGTCTGATTCTGGCTCTCCCGGAAACGCGGGTTTCCGTGTTAGCCGAGCCTCGCATCATTTCCACTCCTGCGGAAGCTCACCAGGATGAAGTTGCAGAACTTTTCGACAAATACAACCTGCACGCGCTGCCGGTGGTGGATAGCGCCAACCGGCTGGTAGGCGTGGTGCAGGCGGACCACGTCATTGCATTTTTACGCGCCAGACAATGAACCAATGCTGCTTTGTTGTAGATCAATAGCAAATCCACATTTGAAATAGACCGCATGCTCAAGCGCTGGCGAATTCGCATACTGCTCTTCCTCGCCGTGCTGGGCCCCGGCTTTATTACCGCCAATATCGATAACGATTCGGGGGGCATTCTCACCTACTCCAATGCCGGAGCGCAATTCGGCTACACCCTGCTGTGGACCATGATCCCCATCACTGTCGCCTTGCTGGTGGTGCAGGAAATGTGCGCGCGCATGGGAGCGGTCACCGGCAAGGGCCTGAGCGATCTCATCCGCGAAGAGTTCGGGCTGCGCATGACCTTTCTGTTGATGGTGCTGCTGGTGATCGTCAATTTCGGCAACGTCATGACAGAGTTCGTCGGCATTGCCGGCAGCATGCAGCTGTTCCACGTCAGCAAATATCTATCCGTGCCGGCCAGCGCCTTGACCATCTGGCTCCTGGTGGTCAAGGGGGATTACAAGCGCGTCGAAAAAGTCTTTCTGGCAGCGTCCGTTTTCTACATTGCCTATATCGTCACCGGCGTCCTTTCGCAGCCCAGCTGGCATGAAGCCACGGTGGCCACGGTAACACTGCCAAGAGGCTCCATATGGCACTCTAAAAGTTACATTTATATGATCGTGGCGGTAATCGGCACCACCATCTCGCCCTGGATGCAGTTTTATCTCCAGTCTTCCATCGTGGAGAAAGGAGTCACTGCGAAGAGTTATCCGGCCTCGCGCCTCGACGTGATCATTGGGTCGTTCTTTACCAACATCGTGGCCTGGTTCATCGTTGTCGCCTGTGCTGCAACTCTGTTCACTCACGGCATGGGAGCGATTCGCGAAGCGGCAGATGCCGCCCAGGCCATGAAGCCGTTGGCCGGACGGTACGCTTTCCTGTTGTTCGCCGTCGGACTGTTCAACGCTTCGTTGTTTGCCGCCTCCATTCTGCCGCTCTCGACTGCCTACACGGTTTGCGAAGGGTTGGGTTTGCAGTCCGGCCTGGATGGGGGCTTCAAGGATGCGCCGGTCTTCTATTGGCTGTATACGCTTCTAGTGGCCGGCGGAGCCATCGCCGTTCTGTTTGTACCCAACGCCAAACTCATCAGCATGGTCATCCTGTCGCAGGTATTGAATGGCGTGCTCCTGCCCCTGGTGATCGTCTTCATGCTCCTGCTCATCAATCGCAAGGACCTGATGGGCGAAGACGTAAACTCACACTGGTTCAACGCCGTGGCCTGGCTCACCGCGGCGGTGGTTATTGTGTTGTCACTGGTGATGATGTTTACCGGAGGCGCAAGCTAGTGGCTGTAATACGATGAAAGTTCAGGGTCTGCCTTGGACGTCCAAACTGCTCCCAACTCCGAAACCGCTAAGCAGGAGCCCACAGCGAAGCGGAGCAAACCGTCGGCTCTTGGCTGGACGATTTTGTTCTTCGTGGTATTTTGGGCAGCCTTCTATGGACTGTTCCAGGCTCTCCCCTACCTGAAGAATGGCTCCGACATTGTGTTTAGAGCCAAGCTGAGATGGGAGCACGAGGGGCAGGTCTTTCCCGTCAACCCTGGCGTGACCCGCGTACTGATTTTCGGCAATAGCAAGATCCTCGCCGGGTTTGTTCCCGCCTGGTTCGACCAAATGAGCTCGGCGAACCATCTGCAGATCTCATCCTTCAATTCCGGCTTTCCGGGAAGCGATTTGTTTTTGCCTCCGCTTGAGGCCATGTGCGCGCGCGGTCAGGCTCCCAACGTGCTACTGCTCACGCTGCCGTGGAGTAAGGATCCGCCCCGGCGAGGTCTCTTTCATTTCCTTCCCGACGATCACGCGGTCATCGACGGTCTCTTTCCGTTTCGCAATATTCTGAGAGATCTGACTGCCTTCCTGCTCTCGGCGCCCAGCCACGGCGGCATCAGGAGCTATTACCGCGAGTCGGAAGAAGACGAGCGCCAGGTGATCGCCGAGCGGGGCTACCATCTCATCACCGAGCAGAGCCGTTTTGCCGGGGGGCGGCTGCCCGACGACTTCCGGCTTGGATCCGACCAGCCAAGGCAGGTGCCCCCACGGGTTGCTCCCTCGCAAAGCACACAGATTGGCCAACTCAATCAATTAATCCGGCAGTATCACATGGCGTGCTACTACGTGCCTTTTTACCTGCGCACTGGCGAAGCCGCCCCATCGCCCGAGATGGATGCGCGCTTTCGTGCGCAAGTCGAGCAGGCCACCCCGTGCAAGGTCCTCGGCCCTGACTACTATCTCTACCCCAATCGGCTGTTTGCCGATCAGACGCACCTCAATCAAGCCGGTGCGCAGATCTATACCGAGGCGCTGTTTCAGCTGCTGAAGGACAGGCTCAGTCACCATGCTCTTCAATAGCTTTCAGTTCCTGTGCTTTTTCGTCGTGGTGTGGCTGCTGTTTCTGGTCACCCGGGGAACTGTCCGCAAAACCATTCTTCTCATCGCCAGTTACTACTTCTATATGTGCTGGAGCACCCGCTACATCTTCGTGATCTGGGCCATCACGCTGATCGACTATGTAGCTGGCTTGCAAATAGAAAAAGCGGAGCAGCCCGGGCGGCGCCGTCTCTACCTGGGCGTCAGCCTGTTCTGTAACCTTTCGTTGCTGGTTATTTTCAAGTACTTCAACTTTCTAACCGGCTCCCTTCACAGCGCGAGCCATCTCTTTGGGCTGCGTTATGACCCGCCGTTGCTGGCGATCATTTTGCCCGTGGGCCTTTCCTTCCACACCTTCCAGGCCATGAGTTACACCATTGAGGTTTACCGCCGGAGAGTGCCGGCAGAAAAGAATCTGCTGGAGTACGCGCTCTACGTCGCCTTCTTTCCCCAAATGGTGGCCGGTCCCATCGAGCGCCCTTACGAACTGCTGCCGCAGTTTCATCGCGAGCCGCGGGTCACTTTTGAAGGTGTTCGCGCAGGACTGGTCCAGGCTCTGTGGGGTCTGTTCAAGAAGATGGTGTTGGCCGACAATGTGGCCGATTTTGTAAAGCTCATCTACGACACACCGCACCATTACAACGGGGCCGCGCTAACCCTGGCGACATTGCTGTTTTCCATCCAGATCTACTGCGATTTTTCCGGCTATACCGATATTGCGTTGGGCCTGGCGCGGATGATGGGCTACGAGTTGCGCATCAATTTCATGCAACCGTATTTCAGCCGCTCAGTGGGAGAGTTCTGGAGGCGATGGCACATTTCGCTATCCACCTGGTTTCGCGATTACCTCTATATTCCCTTGGGCGGCAATCGGGTAAAGCTTCCCCGGCATTATGCAAACCTGATGATCACCTTTGTCATTAGCGGTCTATGGCATGGCGCCAATTGGACTTTCGTCATCTGGGGTTTCCTGCACGGGCTCTACCTGATCGTTGCCCAGTCGACCGCCCCATTGACTACGCGGCTGGGCCACCTTCTCGCTCTCCATCGTGCGCCCCGCCTGGCCGCCTTTTGCAAAATGGTCGTGACTTTCAGCCTGGTGACCTTCGCCTGGATATTTTTTCGCGCCAACACAGTAACGGACTCCTGGTTTATCGCCACCCATCTTCTACCCCTCGGGCGACTGGATCCATTTGTTTTAAAGGTGGGTGGCTTCAGCCGCGCCACGGCGCCTTATCTGTTGTTGTCGATTGCCGCCATGTTTGTGGTTGAGTGGTGGATAGCCCATCCGTCGAGCGCACCCCGGCTTTGGGCCAGGCCTGCCTTTCGTGCCCTCGCTTACAACGCCTGTATCTACGCGATCGTGTTCTTCGGCTTCTTCGGCCATCGCGACTTCATCTATTTCCAATTTTGAAATGCACCTCAGCGGCACATACGGGCTGGTAGGTACGGGCTTTTCAGCCCCTGACGTACGTCTTTCTTTCCCTAAAGGGTACGGGCTTCAGCCAGTACATACGGGAAACAAAACGATGGGCTTTAGAGGGTGTGTGAGAACCGGAAGATAAACAGCAGGTCCCTCCACTTCGCTACGCTTCGGTCGGGATGACACATTGTTTGCAAGGAAAATGCCCAAGAACGGCCAGAGGAATGGATCTCAACAGCCCGACAGAATTGTCATCCCGACCGGAGCGTAGCGAAGTGGAGGGACCTGCTGTTTATCTTCCGGTTCTCACACACCCTCTAAAGCCCCTGAGGGCAGCGCTATCCCCAGAACATCCGCTACGCTCTCTGTCCCCTACGAAGCAACTCTGAACGAAGGGCACGGCTTCAGCCGTGCCATGAATGGCGGGGTTGATGAGGGCTTTAGCCCCTGAGGTACGGCTTTCATAACCGGGCGCACCCACTTAAAGCAGCTTGCCTGCAGCGAGTTCGCGGATAAGGATGCGATCGGCGGCGAGAAAGTCATAGCGAGTTAACTCCCGTAGCGGGCACCACCGAAGATCGTTAAAGATACGATTCGTCATTTCCCCCGCAAACTGATAAACAGCGAAAAACTGCAAATCGATCGCACTTCCGCTGCGGTAGGTATGACGAGTGTGCGCCACCCTGTGGCCGATATCCGCGGCAATGCCCAACTCCTCATCGAGCTCACGCCGCAGGGCTTGTTCCGCGCTCTCCCCAACTTCGACCTTGCCCCCGGGAAACTCCCATTTCAAAGCCATAGGCTGGTCCGGGCGCCGTTGACAAATAAGCACCTTCTGCTCCCGCAGGATCAGTGCGGCCACCACCAGCCGAACTACCTTTGCTTCCGTTCTTGACTGCCTGGAATCTCGCTGCACGCTCATGTGATTTTAGACGTTACCGCCGCAAGACCGTCTGTTTGCAGGCAACGGACGCATTCTGGGACACCAAAGATCTCCGGATGGATCACGCCTGCCAGCGCCTGGAGGCCTTGCAACAGATTGGGCGCCGGGGTGTTCAACAACTCATCTGGAATACAGTAAACCCGTCCCGTGCCCACCGCGCGGAGAGACTGCCAGCGCCGCTTCTCGATCACGCGAGCGAGTGGAACCCGGTCTCCAGCGCCGCACCAGGCAAATACGAGCACGTCGGGATCATGGGCGGCGATCGCGGCAGCGTCTGTAACCGATCCGGGATTGCCCAGAAAACATCCGCCGGCGGCGGAAACCAACTCGGCAACCCACGTTTGCGAGTGAATGAGCGGCTTACCCCACTCTTCACAGTAGACCAACGGCGGTTCTGCCCCAGCGGTCGCACCCCCAGCGGTCGCATCTTGGATGGCCGCAACGGCGCGCATCATTTCCTCGACCACCGCGTTGGCCCGGTCCTGCGCGTGAAGTATGTCGCCGAGGAGGCGTATGTCCTGATAAATGTCCGCCAGTGAGTGCGGCGCCAGGGTGAGTACCGGGACGCCGCATTTCAGGATCGCGGCCAGGGATTCCAACCGGTAGGGAACCGACGCGACCACCAGGTCGGGAGAAGCGGAAAGTATTTCGTCTGTGGTCGAAGACCAGGAGTCGGCGATCACCTTTAGGTCACGTTCACGCAGCGCCGGCACCGCTTGCAGGCAGTAACGAGTGCAGGCGACCAGCGAATCGAGGCAGCCTAAATGGTCGAGCGTAAGGCTCACGCTGGGCTGCAGCGCGGCAACCCGCAAACCACGGCCGGAAGACTGAGGAATCATGCCGAGCCGGGCAGAGTGCCTTCCGGATAAAAGATGGGCCATCCACGTTTGCTTGCTATTTCCCGCAACGCCGGCGTCGGGTTCACGGGATAGGCTTGGAGTGCGATCTCAAGCATCGCAGCGTCATGGATGGAGTTTCCGAATACCACGTCAGGAGCGGCGACGCCCGCCTTGATCAGCGACTCGGCCTTACCTTCTCCGGTCGGAACGTCAAGCAGCTTGCTGGTAATGACCCCACCTACTACCTGGGCCCGTGCGGCAATCACTCGGGTGGGAGGAATGTTCAAGCTGCGAACGCCTGCATCGATCACCCAGTTGTTGGTCGAGCTCACTACCCAGATCACTGTCCCACGATCGTGCAAAGAGGAAACGAGGGAACGTATTTCGGGGAAGATCTTGTCTGCGAAGCGCGCCTGGAAGAACGCCGCAGCGGCCCGGCGAACTTCCAATTCACTCAAGCCGTCGTAGATCTGAACCATTTCCCCGCACATGGCGAGTTCCGAGACCGTGCCGGCAAGATAGAGGCGGTAGCGGGAATCGATCCAATCACTCGCATTGCGGGAGACGATCCCCTCTTCGATCGACCAGACCATGAAGTCGTATCCCGAGTCTCCGTCCCATAACGTTCCGTCGCAATCGAAGACGGCAATCGCAGGCTCTCGGGAGAGAACCGAATCGGCAAAGTCTTTGGGGGAAAGAGACGTGATAGGGCGGCTGGACTTGCTCGTGGTCAAACGGGATGACGCTCCTGCCGGGGCCCAAGCCCCTGATCTATTGTCGGCGATCTGGTGCAATTTTGCACTTCCGCCATGAGGGAACCATGAAAAGGGGGACATAGGGCGCATAGGGCGCATAAGGCGCACACTTTCCCCCGCATAGATGCAGACTGGATAAGGGCCGACTGCGCAAGAAGCTCTTGACGCTTTGTATCAGGGCACGACTTTAGTCGGGCCATAAAGTCCTAACAAAGATCTGGGTTTTACAGGCTGCGGAAAAACCGAATTCTTTGAAGGGGACGGCCTTCAGGCCGTCCGTAAGTGATTGAAAATCTGTTCGGCTTTAGCCGCTGAGGGGACGGGTTTCGCTCCCTGTTCGACCTTTTTCCGCAGCCTGTTTAGCCCCTGAGG
>DASRRN010000157.1:0-8611 GCA_035695685.1 Acidobacteriaceae bacterium
GATGGGTACCCACACCAGCAGTGTGAACAAGCACAGCTGCAGCACCGAGAGCGCGGCTGCCAGCCGTGCGTACACGCCGATGAGCACCGCTACGCCGGCCGCAATGAAGGTACACCCGAAGAAATACGCCCAGAACACGTGCCATGGCAGCCAGCGAGGCTCCAGCACGAGGGTATCTTTGGAATCGATGAAATGGGCCATGCCGAAGAAAATCGAGGCAAGACCGTAAAGTACTCTCGCGATGCGCAGCCCCTTATCGCCGGTGGCGAAACCGAGGCGCCGCCTGTCCCAGTCAGTGGCGAACCAGATATACAGCACCCAGGCTGCCGCCACTATTACCGCAGTCTCAAAGCCGGGCCAGAAAACGCCGAAAGTGGGCGAGAGGATGATCTCGCGCACTCTGAGCAGCAGGAACCAAAGCAGAAGATAGGCAAGCAGCACGCGGGCAGCGGGAGCGGCTGTGCGTTGCCAGAGCAGGCCTATGCCAGATGCGAGGGAGATGAAGGCACAGAGATAGACCAGGACCTGGCGCGCGGGCAGACCGTCGGGTACCGGTGCCCATACCGGGGTGAAACCGCCTTGGATCAGACCCAGGATTCCGAGGCCAATCATGGTTGCCGAAAAGATCCCATGGCCCACGCTTGCGATGCGCATCGCCATATCCTCCAATGACCGTCCAGTTCATTGGGTAACAGGTTACATGCCAAATGCCTGTATAAGCCTGGGAAATGGCGCGTTAAGTTTGCGCCAGCCGCTGTTGCGTGCCATGCTAATCCGGCCGCTCCGGTCCCGGCCCGAGTCACCGCGTACTCGAACGTTACCATTTCATAATTGACGGATTGCCGACGATTCAACCGCGATGCGCAGATGCGACGGTGCGCGATTGGTCTTGCGGAGCAATGCGTTGGCGGCAACCAAAAGGAACTCTTAAGCGGAGCTGGAGTCTAATGAACCAAAGGTTTACGAACCTCGACGGCGCGCTCAGTTTTCAGTACGGGGCTCCGTTCCTTCTCACGGATCGGCCCTTCGCACGAACCTGCTGGGAAATTGAGAATCGCTGCAGTTCGAAACGCTTCTCGGGAGTGTCCATGTCCGCTGCGTTCCGTATTGATCCCGCTCACACCGCCGTCCTCAACATGGATTGTCAGGCCGGCATCGTCTCCATCTATACAAAGGGTGATCAGGCCGCATTTCTTGCGCGTGCCGCGAGTGTCCTGAATTGCGCTCGCGCGTCCCACATTACCGTCATCCACGTTAAAGTTGGCTTTCGCCCGGGTCTTCCGGAAGTAGGTTCCGAAAACCAGCTATTCGGCGCAATTAAGGCTTCTCCGCAACATCAAAAGCTGTTTGAGGAACCTTTGGGCAGCATCGACCCGGCGCTCGCTCCCGTGGAAAACGAAATCGTTATCACCAAGCATCGTGTTAGCGCTTTCACCGGTACCGACCTCGCCATGATTCTCCGCGTCAACGATCTTGACACGCTCGTCCTCTTCGGCATCTCCACCAGTGGCGTTGTCCTCTCCACTCTTCTTGAGGCCTGCGACGCCGATTTCCGCCTCGTCGTCATCAAAGACTGTTGCGCCGATCTCGATGCGGATCTGCACGGCACGCTCATGGAGAAGCTATTTCCGTTGCGGGCCACTATCCTCTCCGCAGCTGACTTTCTCAAGCTTCAGCATGTTGAGTAGGCTTTCGCGCAACGCAGCCGTGTGATCGCCAACGTTGGCCGGGGGATCTCCGGAACTGGAGCGGGGGACGTTATGGGGTTGGGCTGATCCTAGCATGAGCCCAGGTTTTGGATGACCCAGGCTCTGTAATCGGTACAGCGAATCAGAAGTCGAACTCAACCTATCGTTGGGGGCTGCTTCCACCTTCTAGCTCGCGGTGCGGCGATACCGCATGGCCGGGTGCGGCCTTGCGTGCATTCTCTCGTCCAGTCCCAGGAGGTTCGGGCCGCAGATAGAGGAGTACTCCGCAGCTTGTCAACCCGAAGCCGCATAAAGGGAGCTTGAGTGACACCAGCATGGCAACCACGAAGGTTCCCAATGCCAGTAACGAGCGCACCGTCGCGAACCGTCGCGTCCGGGGTGAAATTTCCTCACCTTTCGCTTGCGCTAGTACGTGGCGTTCGAAGGGAACATACGCCAATTCCACCAGAACAAAAACCGCCGTGTATACGAAGACGGGAACCGCTGCCAGCTGCGTACGTGCAACCCAGGCGGTCGAGAAGGGAACCAGCGACACCATAAACAAATGTGCGAAGTTGATCCAGATCAGGCGTGGCGTCGGATACTCGGCAAAGCGCAGCAGATGATGGTGATTCAACCAGACAATCGCGATGAACTGATAGCTCACAGCATAGCTCAGCGCAGTTGGCCACAGTGGCAGAAGCGCCGCAAACGTAGGCTGTTCGGGTGGCTTCAACTCCAGCACCATGATCGTGATAATGACCGCAAACACGGCGTCTGAAAACGCACCTAACCGCTCCACCGACGTTCTTCGCTGAGGCATGCGCCCTCCACTTGAGCCCACTTAACCAGTGCGCTCTGCGTGTCAAAGGCAATGAGGCGGCCTGCTTTAAATCCCTTTGATTTCGCCACCGTCCATGCGCACCGAGGTTCCCGTCATCCATTTCGCTGCCGGTGACACCAGAAAGGCCATCAGTTCGGCAATCTCTTCAGGTTTCCCAAAGCGGCTGATGCCGACTTGTTCCGGGAACCTCTTCATCGCCTCTTCCACTGTCAGGTTGTGCGCCGGCGCCCACTTGTCAAAAAAGGAACGCCGGCGTCCGGTCATCACGGCGCCCGGCACCACACTGTTCACCTGCACACCGTCTTTGATTCCTTGCTCTGCGAATGCCTTGGCGAGTGCAATAATGGCGGCGTTCGTCGCCGCCACCGCCGCGAACCCGGGCTTGGGGTCGAGAGCCGCGCTTCCAGACATCAAAACAACCGACCCGTTCGAAGCCTTCAGAGCATCCCACGCTCGTATCGTCAGGCGGCGCGCGCCATGTAGCTTAAGCGCTATACCGTCTTCCCACTGCGCGTCCGTCATCTCGAACAAATCGATCTGTGGCACCGCACCGGCAATGTTGAGCAGGGCATCGATTCGGCCAAAGCGTTCCAGCGTCCCCTTGACAACAGTCTCAACTGACCTGGGCTCGCGCAGGTCGAGCGCGTAGGTCAATGCTTCGGCGCCTTCCGACTTCACGTCGGCCGCAGTTTGTTCGAGCTCGCTCCCATTCCTCGCGGTCAGTACAACAGCTGCGAAATCCTTTGCCAGCCGCAAGGCGGTAGCTCGACCAATGCCTTGGCTTGCACCGGTAACGATAGCAACAGAGCCAGTTTTCATGGCTTCATCTCTTCGTGGTTATGGACAGCGGCTTACGATGCGAAAACTGCCATCGGCGAAAGCGTTGTGCGTACGGCGTCCAGGATCACGTCAACCACAACATCGGGCGCCGTGAGCATGGGGCTATGGTCCACTTGAGCGGAGCGAACCTTTGCCCCCATCCGTCCGGCCATGAAGCGCTGTGTCTCCGGGCTGATCATTCGATCCTCTTCCGCGATCAGAAACCAGGATGGCTTCGTTCTCCACCCGGGTGCGGGAGCCTTCTCTTGAATGCATTGCACCGCGATCGGCCGCTGGACCGCAGCCAGAATGGTTGCTTCGTCCGGCGAAGCTTTGTGCGCCACTGCGCGGCCATGACCCCCTTCCTCCATCCAGATGAGGCCATGCGCATCCGGCGCCAGGTGCGGGGCTTGTGGATGCGGCTCGGCGCGATAAAACACATCCGCAACCGTTTCCCCCTCATCGGGCGCCAACGCAGCTATGTATACGAGCGATTTCACTCGCTCCTCGCGCGCTGCGGCAATCACAGCGCCCGCGTATGCATGTCCTGTCAGAATGACCGGCCCAGCCGTTCTCTCCAGCGCTCGTTGGAGAGCGGCTACGTCCTCCGTGAGCGACGTGAGGGGAATCGGCGCACATGTTACTGCGAGACCCTGTCGGCGTAGCGGCAGGATAATGTTGCTCCAACAGGACCCGTCAGCCCACGCTCCGTGCACCAACACGACCGTACCGTTGTGAAGAGAGGAATTCATCGCGGCACCACCTTATCTGCACTGCGCTGTACGCCGTTCGCCTCAAAAAGCTCTCTCATCGCAGCGGCAATTTCCACGACGTGCGTCTCTGTTGCAAAATGCCCCGTATCCAGGAACTGGATCTTCGCGTTCGGTACGTCTTTCCGAAATGCCTCCGCTCCCGCGGGGATGAAAAATGGATCGTTCTTGCCCCAGATCGCGAGCAAGGGAGGTTTCGATTTCCGAAGATATTCCTGGAATTTTGGATAGAGCTTGACGTTTGAGGCATAGTCCAAAAATAAGTCCAGCTGAATCTCCTTGTTTCCTGGTCGCTCCATCAGCGTGTTATCCAAGGTGTACGACTCCGGCGCGACACTCTCCGGAACCGTCACGCCGTGGGTGTACTGCCATCGAGTGCCTTCCAGGGTCAAAACGTTTTGCCGAATCACCTCGCGGTTTTCCGCCGTGGGTTCCGCCCAATATTTCCGGATCGGGGCCCACGCATCGCCGAGCCCCTCTTCGTAGGCGTTGCCGTTTTGTGAAACGATGGCTGTTACTCGTTCGGGATGAGCCATGGCCAGACGGAAGCCAGTCGGGGCGCCGTAGTCGAACACGTAAAGCGCATAGTGGTTCAATCCAAGTGCTTCTGTAAAGGCTCCCAGGGTTACGGCCAGCGCGTCGAAGGAGTAAGTATATTTCCGCTTGGCCGGTACCTCGGTAAATCCGAAACCAGGCAGGTCCGGTGCGATCACCCGGTACTTATCGGCAAGGCGGGGAATGAGCTCACGGTACATAAATGATGATGTCGGGAACCCATGGAGCAAGAGCACCACGGGCGCATTCGGGTCGCCCGCCGCCCGGTAGAAGACCTGGACTCCATCCGCTTCAACCTTGTGGATCGATGTCATCGGCACAGCGAACTGCGGCTCGGCAGGACGGGAAAGTGCTTCGGTTGTTTCCCGCCCAATTGCGGCGACGTTCCCTTTTTGCTCTGAAAGAACTTGACTCATAAAACTCCTCCTCATTCTTGTGGGGCTGATTGGTTCTGGGCGATTTGCTGGTAGGCACCTTGCCGATACAGCAGCGGGTGCCCGTTAGACGAATCACAATGGCTCTTACTCGGCCGACTACAATTGCGCGGCCGTGCCGTGGCAAAATCTCTTCGACGGCGAAGTCGATCCCGGCGGGCGTCGTTGAGAATTGGAGCGCCGTCCGTCGATAAACGGGTCCAGTTGGCTCCGCCATATCGATCCAGGCCGTGCAGTCCGCCACGTCTTGCAAACTGATCGGCAAGGCTTTGATGATCTGCGCGAAGAATGTTGACCGCGAAAAATGGATATTCTTTTATTTGTTTCCGCGAGGAAACCGATCGGCAAGTAGCGGAATCGAACCCCTGAAGATGTGGCTCGCGGCCGGGAAGGCTCGCATAGGAGGATCGCTGGTGCGCCTCGCACCCCGGCTTCTCGATAGAAAATCTTGGATTGGTCCAAGTTTACCGTGCGGTATCGAAATTCGGTCCCGGCGATCGACCGATTCTCCTGAGCTTGCACTAGGAAGGTCTGGCTCATGGCTGTTTCCCATGCTTTCTGCGTAGCAATAATGCAGAGAACCGCAGAAAGCGTGTATCAACGGTTACACCATCTGCAACACTTGTCAAGGCCTGTGTGAGGGGTTACGCTTATTTTGGGTTCGATCCCGAGACGAATATTGAGCCAGAAAGAATTAGGAAATGTTCGGGCACTATTTGTGGCCGGCCATCCTGCCCTGGATTTTCTGAACACTCGCATGCGAGTGAATCACGTTCTCGTCGATGTCTTTGAGAGCGACGAGGATGTGCTTGCCTGGCTTAAACAAGCCGGACTTCCTCTCCCCGCGGCCGGCGCAAAAATAGAGCCATCATCCCTTTTGCGTTCCGCGCGAAAGTTGCGGGAGCACATCCGCCTACTGGTGGAAAGGCGAAAGGCAGGGCAGCGGGCAGATCCTTCGGTTCTCAATAATTTTCTTGCGGCCAGCCAAAGCCATCCCCGGCTACTCTGGAACAAGCCAAACTCACTGAAGATTGACAGGGTGAGACGCCAGGACACGTCCGAGTCGATCCTGGCGCCGGTGGCAGAATCTGCTGCGGATCTGCTTGCGAACGGCGACTTTGAGCTTGTAAAGCGTTGCGAAGACGGGACCTGTGTACTATGGTTTGCCGATCAGACCAAATCGCACCATCGCCGCTGGTGCAGCATGGAAATATGTGGAAACCGCCACAAGGTTGCCGCCTATCGAGAACGCCGTCGTGATCAAACCGCTTCGCGCGGTTGATGCAGTTGCATCTGGCGGGGGCGTCCGGCCGAAAACTCGGCATGTGGGGACACCGGCCGGGTTTACGTCGAAGCGGCTCACTTCGGTATTGCCATCATCCAACAGCAATGGGAGTGCAGGGTGGTGTCATTCGTGTCGAAGCGCCCCTGCCGGGTCAATCTTGCTGGCCCGGTGGGTTGGAAGTATCAAAGCCGTGAGCATCACCAGGGCCAACAAAGCAATGACGGCCGATAGAGTTACCCGATCAGTCGCTGTTACACGATATAGCGATGCAGAAAGTGCCTGACCGAAGGCAACCGCACCTGCTACACCGGCCGTGATGCCGCCAGCTCCCCACGCGAGACCTTCGCACAGCACCATGCGAGCAACGGTGCCTCGAGTCGCTCCAAGCGCGAGGCGAATTCCGATCTCCTTGGTCCGCTGTTCGACAGAGTAGGCCACTAACCCATAAAGACCGGTGGCGGCAAGCACAAGAGCAATACCTGCAAAGATTCCGATCAACTCAGTTTGGAAGCGCCTCGGTGTGTCCTGCGCGGCCAGCCGGTCATCCACGGCCGCAATCTCGAATGGAGGCAGAGTTTGATCAATAGACTGCAATTTCTGGCGCACCGCAGCAATCAAGGATTTCGGATCGTTCCTGGTGCGGACGACCACTTGCCGCTCCGTAAAATACGCTTGCCGTTCCGGACAATAAAACACCGGCAGATTGACTCCGTCACGGTTGTAAATTACATCTGCGACTATTCCGACTACAGTCAGCCAATTCCGGTCCATACCTGGGAGAACCTCTTTAAACCGCTTTCCGATAGCGTTCCCCGACGGCCAGAAGTGACGAGCCATGCTTCGGTTGATGATCGCGACAGGCGGTTTGCCCTCGGCATCCTGTTCCATGAACAGCCTTCCTTCCTGCAAAGGAATACCAAGTAGACGGAAGTAACTCTCGCTCACAATGTTTCGTTCATGATGTGTAGGATCCTGAGTAAGGGGTTTGCCTTCCACGACGATATTTTCATCGGGAACGTTCCCCCGGAAGGTGTCGAAAACCGCGGAGCCCGTAGCCGCTCCCTCAACACCCGGTATGGAATTTAACCTTTGCATCGCCTCCTCAAAAAACGCCTGCCCGCGCGCCGGCTCCTTGTACTTCTCGTATGGCAGCGGCACGGAAACAGTCAAGAGTCGAGTCGTGTCAATTCCCCGATCCACCGAGTTGAGAACCTGGAAACTGCGAATAAGAAGCCCCGCCCCCATCAGCAGCACAATGGCAACCGCATATTGCGCCGCCACGAGCATGCCACGGATGCGCCTCACTCCAGGCCCTAGTGACATACTTCTCCCTTGTTCCGGTGAGCCTGAACGCGCCTGAATACGGGCAACCCTGAACGCGGGAAGCAGTCCGAACACCAACCCGGTGAGCAGACATAGACCGAAGCTGAAGCCAAGGACAACACCGTTGATCCCGATTTCATCCGAACGCGGAAGATCTGCCGGCGCAAGCGCTAAGAGTGAGTGCAGTGCAATGTACGCGAGCATGACTCCGCCGATTCCTCCTACTAGCGATAGAAGGATACTTTCGCTGGCCAACTGCCAGGCGAGTCGCCATTGTCCGGCACCGAGTGCGGCACGAATTCCTATTTCGTTCCTGCGTTTGGCCCCTCTCGCTACCAGAAGACTTGCGATATTCGAGCAGGCAACCAGCAGCACGCAAAGAGCTGCGCCTCCGAGAATCCAGAGTGCGCGACGCACCGGCCACTCTGCGATTTGATCGAACAGCGGAACAATATCTATCTCTAATCCTGCATCTGTCGCCGGATACTGCTTAGCCAGTGTGGAAGAAAGCAACTTCATCTCCGCTCTGGCTTCTTCGATCGATCGCCCCGGCTTCAGCCGTCCTAGGCCGCTGAATGCGTCGGCGATCCGGTATCTCTGAAACATCGGCCATCGTGGATCGGAGGTTAATAGGAGCCACAACCGCGCTTGCTTGTTCGGGTATTGAAAGTCCGGGGGCATCACACCGATGATGGAGGTGCTCCGGTTGTTAAGTTGAATCGATTTACCCAGAATCCCGGCCGTTCCACCGAAGCGTCCCTTCCACATTCCGTAACTGAGCACTGTCACGTTCTCTCCGCGTTGTGCTTCAGAGGGAGAGAATGTGCGGCCTATCAGAGGCCGCACGCGAAGAACATCAAAGAAGTTTCCCGAGACAATCGATCCTTGAATCT
>DASRRN010000158.1:0-11167 GCA_035695685.1 Acidobacteriaceae bacterium
AGCTTTTGCGATAACAGTTTCCCCCGATAACTCCATCTTTTCGGCTTGCGGCAGATTCTGTCTCTAGACCAGGAGAACGACCATGGCAACAGAGTCGGTGCTTTCGCCAAAACCTCAGTCTCGCCCCCTTGTTTATCGGCCCGTCAACCGCACCGTCGAGCGCTTCTTCTTTTGCGGCATGGCGATCCTGTTGTGCGTGGTGGTCTTCATTGGTTTTTCGCCAACCTACTTCCGCGCCGGCATGCTGCGCGCCCCGCTGCCTAGTCCCATTCTTCATTTCCATGGAGCGGTTTTTACCCTCTGGATGGTTCTCTTCGCGGTGCAGGCTGGTCTCATCTCGGCTCGCCGTGTCGCGTGGCATCGCTCCCTGGGTACCGTTGCGTTCTGTCTTCCACCAATCATGATTATTCTCGGCGTGATTGCCGCCATCGATGCCCTCGGCCGCAAGGTTAAGATCGGATCCCTTGATCCAGTGGTCTCTTCAGCCATTCCGCTGATCGGTATCGTGGGTTTTACTATCGTGATCTTCGCTTCATGGCGGGCTCGTCGCAAGCCTGACGCGCACAAGCGCCTGATCTTGCTAGCCACGGTCGGCTTAACAGAAGCTGCGTTTGGTCGCTTTCCATGGAATCAGATCGGGCTCCCTCCGGCTGCGGGTGCTGTCACTGGCCTTGGCATCCTGGTTTTGCTCGTGATCGCCTACGATCTCATCTCGCTTCACCGTATCCACCGGTCTACACTCTGGGCCGCCCCCCTCACTTTCGCCTTTGGAGCCCTCGCCGTGCCCATCGGCATGACGCCGGCCTGGCACAGCTTTGCCGGATTTCTCGCCCGCAACGTTGCGCCCCATATATAGCGAGTTTCAGCCGGGCATCAATTCGGGCCGAACAACCTTTGGTGACCGAGCAATATGTGGCTGCTTCCCACGCCCGAGCAAGGTTGATCGCGACCCCGCGTCAGAAAATGCATCGTGTAACCTTGGTGACAAATGACAGCGATGAAGTGGTCTTCGGCCTTTCTGGCAACGCTTTTCTTGTTCAGCCTTCCCATCGAGTCTCTTGCCCAACACACTCCCGGCCCAGCCGAAATCGATGCCAGGGTGAAGAGAATCATGAGCAACACCCACGCCAACGGCATGGCCATTGGCGTCGTTGACAGAGGCAAGGTCGGCTATGTCCAGGCCTATGGCATCCGCAATGCCAAGGGCGACCCCCTCACCGACGACACCGTCATGTATGGCGCGTCCATAACCAAGACAGTGCTCGCATACACCACGATGCAACTGGTCGACCAGGGCAAGCTCAACCTCGACACTCCCATCAAGGACGATCTCGACCATCCGTTGCCGGCCTATGGCCCCGATCCGGTCTTCCCTGACAAGCATGGACCATACCCTGATCTGGCCGCTGATCCGCGCTGGGAAAAGATCACGCCGCGCATGTGCCTCACCCATTCCACCGGCTTCAGCAACTTCTGGTTCCTCGAACCAGATCAGAAGCTGCACATCCACTTCGACCCTGGCACGCGCTTCAGTTATTCCGGTGAGGGCTTCATTCTGCTGCAATTCGTTATCGAACACGGTCGCAAGGCGCAGGGTTTGGGACTCGATGTGGGCGGCCTGACGAACGCCATTTTCGACCGGTTGGGCATGACCCGCACCAGCCTGGTATGGCGCCCGGATTTTGCCTCCAATTACGCCGACGGCTGGAACGACCAGGGCCGGCCGCAGGATCACGACCGGCGCGAAAAGGTGCGCTCAGCGGGCTCAATGGACACCACAATTTCCGACTTGCCAAAATTCGCCGCAGCCCTGGTGCGCGGCGATGGGCTGAGTGCCGCCTCCCGCGCCGAGATAACCAAACCGCAGCTGCATATCACCACCGCCCATCAGTTTCCGATGTTCGGACCAGACCTTCCGGTAGATGAGCAGCGCAAGGATTTGTATGCGGGCCTCGGTGTGGTCGTCTTCGACGGCCCGCAGGGCCACGGCTTCTACAAGGGCGGCCATGACGGTCAGACTGCCAACACCATGGTCTGCCTTGAGGCCAGCCAGCGATGCGTAGTAATCCTGTCCAACGATGTTCGCTCCGAAGCCGGCTTTGCTGATCTGGTCAAGTTCATTCTCGGCGACAGTGGTGTGCCCTATGACTGGGAATACGGCAGCTTCGCCGGAAAGTCGTAGGTAGGCGACGGACGTTTGGCACGTCGGTGGAGCGAAATTCATTCATATTTGGCAGCAAAAAGACTGAGCCTGGAAGTATCCCGGATGATCAGTTACCACCATAAGTGATCACAGTACCTTGAGCCGCCGTCGTTGGCCGGAGGTGCAGCCTGCCTGCTACTTTTCGACTACCTCCCGCGCCCCCACCATCAGCTCCACTACCTTCCCAAACAGCCGGTTTCGCGTTTCCAGCCTCACCCCTGCACGGGTTACATATCGCACTACGATGTCCACGCCCCCACCCGCCGGCCGCATATCGACCGAGGGTTTAGCGCTGAACTGTGGCGAGCCCTGCTCGTGGGTCACCCGTTTCCATTCCTCTTCCGCCATTTTCGCGTCCGCCTCGGTCGCCTTCACTGCGGCATCGCGAATCTTATCGATCAACGGATAAGCTTCAGTGCCCGGCGGAATACTCACCTTGATCTCGTCCCACATCCACTGTCCCGCGGTGGAGAAGTTGAAGTACTTTCCGTGAATCGCATATCCGTTCAGGAAAGAAACCCGCCGTCCGGTTGGATGCCCGTTCGCCGTCCAGTTCCCGGTCTCCAGCAGCCAGGTGCGAAATACCCCGATCTCCACCACCTCACCGCCGACACCGTCGATCTCCACCCAGTCGCCGACCTTAATCCCGTTTCGCCCCATCAGCACAAACCACCCGCAAAACGCCAGGATGAAATCCTGAAAGACCACGGTCAAACCCGCCGTGGCCAGTCCCAGGATGGTTGGCATCTGCCGAGGGGTTCCGAAAATTACCAGCAGCACTAGCAGCAAGCCAATTACCTGCATCCCCAGGTTCAGAATGATGCGCAGCGTCTGCCTCTGCCGGCGGTCCCGCGACATCCGGTCGAACATCGCCTGCAAACCCCAGCCGGCCAGGATCGTCAGCAGGACAATGATCGCGATCCAGCTAAGCGACCGCAGAATCAAATGGAGCATGATCTTGTGTTGCAGCTCCACCTGGTTGGCCCAGCGAACATAGAGGGTCACCAGTTGCTGCTGTGCCCCCAACCGGTCGTCGAGGATGCTCAAAATGTTGCGTTGCGTCGCCAGGCTCTGCAGATCCTTAACCCGGGTCGAACTCGGCTCCCCGGCCGCTTTCACAGCAGCTGCCTTCGCTTCTGCCGCTTGCGCCTCCTGTTCCAGCCGGGCATGGTCCGCCGTCAGGGCAGCGACGTCCGCCCTCGCCAACTGCTCTGCCTGCGCGATCAGTTGTATCCTGTTGCGCTGTGCCCACCACTCTGAGATCTGTCCCGCCAATGTCGTGTACTGGCCTGCCGAGATCACAGCAGTTTGTCCGTCGCCTCCAGCTGCCGCCTGTTCGTCGTACTTCTTCATCGCCGCTTCGCGCGCCGACAATTCCTGCTGGATTTTTGCTCGATGATCTCCGCTGGCTCGCGCCAGATCCTCCATCGAATCCGCCAATTCGTCCTGGTCGAGGCCCAGTTGCGCCTTGGCAACATCCAGGTCGTCACCGATCGGCGTAGCTGCAGCGGCCGAACCAGCCACTACACCCGCAACAGAACCGGCCTTCGGGGTCAAAGCCGCCACTCGCTGCTGGTCTTCCTTGACCGTCTCCTGCAGTTCGGTAACCCGATGCTGCAAAGTCAGTGCCTCACCCGTCAGCTCCCGGGTCTCCGCACTCGCTTGGCGCAGAGATTGGGCAAAAGCCTGGTCCACCTCGTGGTCCGCTAGCCGCTCCGCCTCGCGCGCAAGCTCTAATTCCTCCGCCGATACCGCCAATGCCGTCAATGTCTGCGCCGTCTGCCATGGCCGCTGGTCCACGATCCCATAAGACCGCGGTGCGGCATTCCAGCCTGATTTTTCTCCATGCAAAAAGGACAGATGCTCCATCACTCCCCTGGTCATGAAGCTCCCGGCCAGACACAACACCACCACTGCCAGCGACACCGCCGCGGCTATCTTATGACCACGATTCATCCAGCCAACCTCTCATTTTCGGGCACCTGACCAGCGTAAACCTAACATCGCCGTCATTCGCTCAAAAGTCTCCGTCGGGTGAGACCAGAACGCTCCTATGGCGTGCTCGCCTCAATCGTGAACTTTGAATTGGAAGTCTACGAAATGCGGGCTCATGACTAAGATCGTCGACGTCCCATTTGTCGCTGAACCCTCTGAAGACAGAAAAATGCCCCTGAACCCAAGTCCAGGGGCATCTCTTAACCATCCTGCTGCAGGGATCTAGGTGCGAACGGTGACCACACTTGTTTCGCTGATAACCTTAGCCACTCCCGGAGCACGGCCATGCCCGGAAATGTATCCCTTGCGATGGCCGTTGCGGCAGACGAACCACTGCTCATAAAACCGGTCGGAATGCCTGGGAACGCCTTGCAGGTTTACCGTTTCATAGGCAGTCGGCTGTTCTGTCATCATCTCACCGCACTGTTTACATTTTTCTGCAGACATTGTTTTCCCTCCCGCACCCTTTATATGAAATGCGATGGTGGTTCGACTACACTTTCGTACATCTATTTTTAACTTTGGTAACTGTTGCAGGCCTAAATCCGTTGCGGCAAATACTGCGCTGAAGGCAGCTAAGTCCTTTATTTCAAAAAGACGCAGTTGGACCCAATTTTCGCTACCAAAAGCATGGTCGCGCTCATTTAAAATGCGTTTGGGCACTCCGGGTAACACAGAAGTTGCAATTTGCAGTACACAGGGGCAAGTTCGACTTCGACGGCTGTATTCTTGGCGTCGAGGCTCCGCCGGGAGCTATATCCGGTTGGCCAATGAAAGCCAGATCGCCTACGGACTTTGCCAGGGCTTTGTTCTGCTTCACTGCTGCTAAAGAAATGTCTTGGTAACTTGACACAGGAGGAGCCATGAGACGAACAGAGTTCGCAGCCGCATTGCTGCTCTGGGCTTCACTCGGACAGTGCCAAACGATCGCCGCCTCCCAGGCCAGGGAACATGATGGCGAAAGTGCTACTGTTTGTGGGACCGCACAAAACGAACATTCTGCGGTAGCCAGCCGAGGCAAGCCAACCTTCATCGATCTCGATTCCGCCTTTCCATATCAGATCTTTACTATCCTGGTGTGGGAGCAAGATCGACCGAATGTAGGTGCACTTCCTCGCGCGGGGACACATGTATGCGCTACCGGTGTGATTAGCTACTATCACGGGGTGCCGCAGATCGTAGTCAAGAGCAGCGCACAGTTAAGCCGCTAGTTCGGCCGGGCCAAAAGGCGCGATACTCGATTTTTAGTCCTCCAGGTAACGCTGTGCACGTCGCAGCAGATCGAGTTCTGTTTCCAGTTCGCTGATAACCACGTGATACCCCTCCAGTTTGACCCGCTGCAAAGATTCCATGCGTTGCTCAAGACGGAGCTGGAGTCGCTCGAGAACCTGAATTGGGGTCAGCTTTGGCTGTCCGGGCATGCAGCGATTATATTCGCCTTTTGTTCTCCCTGTGGGATGAATTATCCACAAAAAAATCGAGGAAACCGGGTGGACGCGAATGGTCAGCTTTTTAGCGAAACCGATTGCGGTAAACCCGCGGACTGATGCCAGACTCAGTGCGGAAGGCGCGGTTGAAATTTGAGACGTCTCCGAAGCCGCAACCGAGCGCGATATCCAGAACCTTTGCTGATTCAGCCAGAAGTCGCGCGGCTGCTTTTCGAAGGCGAGATCTGAGGACGTACTGATGCGGAGTCATGCCCGTGAGCGGGGCGAACATTCGCAGGAAACTATTCGTCTTCGTCGATAAATAGTTTTCTTTGAAAATCTTCCAGGGTGTGTGAAGTGGGGTGGAGCAGGTAGCCACATTCCTTGGCAAGCTCACGCAACAGTTTTTCTTTGTCTTCTCGGGGTAACCCGGCGACGACGATAGCACAGGCAGAAGTTAAAGCATGTGATGACATAGCGAGGACCCTCCAACCGGCCGAGGAATAAGTCAATCTGTGGCGATTATCATTGCCGTTAATTACAACAGTCAATGTGACTTGTTCATTATCCACGTTACCCTTTCGCAGTGGTTTCAACGCTCCGGTACCCAAAATAACGCCATGGGCGACGGCCACTCCCACCATCGAATCACCGGTCTGACGCTGAAGCGGCATGGCGCATTCTGTTCAAATGAGGAAATCTGACGAACTACCTGGGAGCTGACCGGGCGCTGCTCAACTGGCTTAGGGCGGCAGGCCAGTCTATGCGACGGAGTCCTGCTTCGTGTGGGGCAGCCGCTGCTCAATCTCAGCCAGCAATTCGGTCGCGAAGATGAGTTTTTTCAACGTCAGGATGGGAACCCTATCGCCGATGAACGCAGAGATCTGATCTCTTTCCTCGCCCGTGAGAATGGCGGAGAGGATGATCAGGTCAAAGTCCGCAGGTTGTAGCAGGCTTTCAGCTTCGGCAAACATTCCGGCCCGAGCATCGTAGCCGGCATGCGTTAGAATCGCGCAGCGGCTCCGCAATAGACCAGAGTCTTTGCCGATGCACAGTATGCGTGCTGGATTGCCGAGCATGTACCCCTCAAGGAAGGTAGTTTAACGTGAATTGACGTTGTGGACATCTATTTTGTTGCCTTCCAAAATGGAGCCGGGTTTCTGTGCAATGATGGACAGCTCAAGCGTTATCGGTACATGCAACTGAAAGAACAGCACCTTCCTGTCCCCTGGGGGTCGCACAAAATGAATTCTTCTGATGCTCCGGAAAGCAAAGACGAGCACGGCCGGCCTCTGTACGTCAGCATTGAGATGGTCGCTAATCTGGTCTATCTGGCCAGGCACAGTGAAAAAGGTTTAGACCAGCAGCGGCTATACCTCGATCGTGCCTCGGACCTGCTCTTTGAAATGCGCCATCACCCTGATCTGCCCAGGTGAATCAGACTTGTCTAAATTGGTGGTGGGGAGCCCGCGCATTTATCGGGGGGAAGGAGCCCTCTGTGATCGAGTCCGGACTCTGCTCACGCACTTTAGCGCTGGGAATGCCCAAGGCTCATGGGTCCCTGCGTGAGAGACCGCAGAAGAGAGCCCATCCGCTCCTTAGGCCCGGAGGGCCGGCCCGCCAAACGTCAGCCCAGCCCGGAAGGGCTGGGACATCGATGGATGATGATCCGAGCGCCGTAGGTGCGGCACCTTTCGGTTCTGTCTATGACCCACACTTCGCAGCGACGGCTGAACCTTTCGAACTCTACCGCTCTGCTACCCCAACCTGATTTCCCCATGATCGGTCGCGCTAACAACTTGTCCCATCAAATCAACGCAACAGAGTCGACCAATCAGCTATTTTGGACAGCTCCCCAGGTGAATGGCCCCCTGGGATGAGGACATGGGGAGCGGGTATACTGCCTGCGGGAAATCGGGAAGACGAGTGCTCCGGAGCGCCATCATTGCTCGAAGGCACGCCGCAGCAGCGCAATCGCCTGCGGCCCTTCCTTCGGAAGGTTCGCCTTCGAAACTTCCAGGCTGATCAGCCTGTCGTAGTGGATCTGACGCAGAAGGGCAAAAAACGGCGCGTAGTTGTATTCATCCCATTTCAGCGGCATGACGCGGCCATTCGGATTCGCCATGTGCAGATGCCGCAAATGGTCCTTAACCTTCAAAACATCGGAAAGGTCTTCTTTCTCCACCGAGAAGTGGTAAAAGTCGATCATCAGTTGAATGTTCGGATCGTTCACCGCATTCACCCATTCCAGCGCCTCGATGCTGGTGTTGATGATATTGCTCTCCTGCTTGCGCAGCGGCTCAATCGCGATGGTGATGTTGCGCGACCGCGCTTCCGGCGCGATGCGCTTTCCAAAGTCGACCAACTGCTGAAAAGCCTCTTGCTTTGAGAATCCCTCAGGAACCTGGCGTGCCCCACCACTTCCGAAAACGACCAGCCGCACCCCTAAGCGGGACACTCGATCGAGCGCCCGGCGGACGTATTCCATCTGGCGCTCTTTGTCGATGTTAGGTCCGGTTACTTTGAGATCGGCCGGAAGAAACAAATTTGCCGACAACACCGGAAGCGCTACCTGCTGGAACTTGGCCGCCACCTTCTCATAATCCGCATCGGAAAGCGCGGCTACTTCCGAAGTGCGCACCTCCATGTAATCGAACCCGGCGGCTTTCACCGCGTCGATGTCTTTCAATGGACCGCAGTAGCCAATCTTGACCTTGCTACTAGGCTGAGCGAATGCAGCCAGCGCAAGGCAGGCCAGCAAAGCCATAAAGCCGGCCAGGCCCCGCATACTTGCCTTCATGATGCTGTCTCCATCGATGCAGTTTATACTCGCAAAACCTCTGGTTAGTGTTTCGCGCCCTTTTGCTGCATGCCCGGATACCATGACCGCACGGCGAGTATGCGTGATTTGACGTTGGGCGCACTGTAATATCCCACGGTGCAGTTGAGCCGGAAGAAATATGCATCCCCTGCTTTGGCAGGATGTCTTCCTTCGACTCCGTCCATTCCCCCTCCCGCCACCATGACTCCATGACCGCTCAAGACCAGGTAAATCTCCTCTTCGCGCTCGTGATGGTGGGGAAAGTTAGTACCGCCCGGGGCAATTTCCATGACAAAAAGGCTGGTCAACACATGGCCCGCAGCCAGGCGGTCACGCTTACTGTCGACGTCACCCATCAGCAGCCGGTAGAGCGTCGAAGAAGGATGGCCGCTCACCAAACCCGTGGGCACATCCTCAATGTTGGCCTTGAGAGGATGCGCCGGCAGTTGAGTTTTTTCGAATCCCTGGGTGTGAAAACCCATCACGACCACAACCATCGGCGAGCCCGAATGATTCACTAAGGTGTGCGGGATCGTTGACGGGAGGTAGAGATAATCTTCCGTGTTGAGGGGGACGACTTCATTTCCATACTTCGCCGCTCCCTTACCCTCGATGACCACGTACACCTGGTCTTCCTCGGGATATTGAACCGTCGCGCATTCGCCGTTGGCGTCGATCGCCGCCTCGCCATAACGAGCTACGCCCACAACAACCGAGGTATCCGGGGCTCCTTTGCCAAACAACGGCTTGTAGTGGCACGTCGACGTGGTGAGGTCGGACTTTTCTGCTTGAACAGCAAAAGTACCGCGATACAAAAAAGTAGGATCGACTTTTCGTTCTTCCGCATGTAGCTGCATCGCACAGAACATACCTGTAAGCAGAACTATGCGTAGGGAGGGCTGCCACCTACTGGAGTCCATGGGCTTCACTTCCTGCGATTCGATTGGATCGGGGCCTCCGGCCCCGTCGTGTATGCCTGTCAACGACCAGGCACGATCGGCAACCAGCAGAAGTACCTCAAGCAGCGTGCCAAACATCCGGTGTAGGGTGCGGGCGATCACTTCCTGGAAGGCGAGTAAACAGCTCACTTGGCTCGATACCAATGACACGCCATTGACGATTTTCGTCCATAGCGGTACGTATCGCCCCATCAGCATTCACGGCCCTTAGATAGAACCGTTTAGTCTTCGGATAGTGCATAGGGTTAGCGAAGGGTAACCGAGAAAGTATCACACAAAAAGCATTCATAAACACCATCCCACTCGTTGAGATGCAATTCCCGGGGTAAACAGCGATAGAAAAATACTGAACACTAGCAGATAAGAACCGGGGACTGGAAGCCTGAAAGACCGAAAAGTCCCACCAGGACGCCCCAAAGCAATCGCTGAAGCACCGGCAAACCATCCTACATGAAATTACAAAAGATCGCCCTATCCCTTCGACGGCGATCTTCCTGCTCGAAGCACCTTCGCTTCGAGTCAGGAAGCGACGGTCTTTAGGGTCCGCCGGGTGAAGATGGCAGGGATTGCGTCTCCTGCAAATACTGAATGTATCCCAGGAGTGCGCCCCAGTGATAGAACCTGTCACTGCTGCGCACGTCATCCCCACTCCCGGTTATGGCGTTATAGTTCTCATGCACGTGACCATTCTTTTTCCATTCCTGGAGAAAGAGTTCGTAGGACTTCTCCGCGAATTGGCGCTGCACTTCCGGTTCGTCATAGTTGCGCAGCCCGAGGTACACCAGGTAGTTCATGGGTCCCCATATTCGCCCACGCCAATAATTCTGATCCTTAAAGGCCGGATCATCCCGCGCGATAGAGGGGATGATCCACTCTCCCCAGAATTCTTTCGGGTTCAACAAGTGGTTCTTGATCATCATCTCGGCCTGTTGCGAAGTCGCTGCTCTAGCCAACAACGGATAAAAATTGGTTGGTGAAAGGCGATAACTGAACTGGCCGGTATGTAAGTCTTTGTTCAGGAACATGCCCGCATCGCTATTCCACAATGTCGCCAGCTTCGCGCGATACCGCCTGGCTCGCTCGCGAATCTCATTGGCAGCAGCCGCTTCGCCCAGACTATCCGCGATGGTTGCCAATGCGTCACAATCAGCGATGTACATGCTCATCAGGCCTACATCGGCGAACTCCAGCTTGTGCGTGGTCGCGTCGAAAGCAGCATGGTCATACATAGGACTGTTGTCCAGTCCAGACTCAAGAATGGCGCCCGCCCGCGTTCCCCGTGCAGCATCGTCCAGGTCGGCCGGAGCATTATCCCCATCACTGCCCCACGTCAGATAGCCCTGAATGTCACGGCTCTTTGCCCACCAACGATTCCACCGCAGCAATGGAGGAAAGGCATCCTTGAGAAGCCACCGATCGTGGAATCGTTGGTAAAGGCCAAGTACAGTAATGGAGCCAACCGGAGGTTCGGAGCGGTCAGAACTTTTCCAGCCCCCCGCACGGGCATAATTAGGCACAAAGCCCTGCTGTGTCTCGCTGCGCAAAGTCTCAATGGCATCGGCGTAGGCTATATCGCGGTCGCCAATGGATGCCATCGTAGCGGCAAAGAATGTATCCCAATCGAAGATGACATAGCCGCCCCAGTTAACACTCCATACCCTGCTCACAGGTGAGAGAACCCGCCGGCCTTCCGGCTCGTAAATCGTGTCCCATCCTAGAACGGTCTGAATCGCATCCGCCACGCTCGAGGCCCTCCCGCTGC
>DASRRN010000159.1:0-5660 GCA_035695685.1 Acidobacteriaceae bacterium
GTCGCGGTCCATGCGGCCGATGCGGGCATGAGGAAATAGTTCCTGCAGACGCTCTTCGCCTTGCTGCGATCCGGCTCCCAGGTAAAACAAGTGCTCGCTCTCGCATTTGGGACATCGCTTGGGCACCGTCTTAACGTATCCACAATAGTGACATTTTAGCCGTTGACCCGACGGGCTCGCGACCGCCTCTCCCGGGATGATGGGCTTGTGATGAGTGAGTGCGATGGCGCAATTCTCGCATTGCAGTTTTTCGCCGCAGGCGCGGCATAGTACGGCAAAGGAATATCCGCGCCGGTTGAGCAGTATGATGGCCTGCTCGCCACGGTCGATAGCGGCCTTCGCCCGCTCCAGTAGAACACGGGAAAAGATGCTTTCCTTCCCAGTCTCCTGAAACTCCAGGCGCATATCGACCAGGTCCACCACCGGCAATGGCCGTTGGTTGACTCGCTCCTTCATCTCGATCAAGCCGTATTTTCCCGTCTCCGCATTACGCCAGGATTCGAGCGACGGCGTGGCTGAACCCAGAACGACGGTAGCCCCACTGATCTTGGCCCGCATGACGGCGACATCGCGGGCGTGGTACCGGGGGATCTCCTCCTGCTTATAAGAAGAGTCATGCTCTTCGTCGACGATGATAAGACCGAGGTTCACCGCGGGGGCAAAGATGGCCGAACGGGTGCCGACTACGATCCGCGCTTCCCCGCGCCGGATCCGATACCACTGCTCGGCACGTTCGTCCGGCGTGAGCGCAGAATGTAGCAGGGCCACGCTGGCGCCAAAGGAGGAATGGAGCTGGCCGGCCATGGCGGGGGTGAGACCGATCTCCGGGACCAGGAGAATGGCCGAGCGGCCAGCGAGTCGCGCGTGCTCCATAGCGGCCAGATACACTGCCGTCTTGCCTGAACCAGTCACGCCGTGCAACAGGCAGGCGCCAAAGCGTTCCCCATCGAGCGTGGCCACCACATGCGCCAGTGCAGCTTGCTGGGCATGGTTGAGAACATACGGTATCGCCGGCCCGGCTGCAGCGGAAAGATGAAACGCAGCGGGCCGCTCTTCGATGGTCACCAAACCCCGCTTTACCAGGGTTTTCAATGTGGTCGCGGGCAGGTCGAGCCGGCGCAAGGCAGGGACCGGCAAAGCCCCACCCGCACCCGCGAGCTCGGCAAGAATTGCCAGCTGATTTTCATTCAGTTTCGGTGGGCGTGCATCGGCCACCAGCACCACATATCGCAGCAGGCGGCGCGCATCGCGAGGCGCAGCTTCGGTTTCACGCAGCAGCCACTTCTTGCGCAACATATTGGTCAGCAGTTCTGCCGTCGCGCCCGTGGCATGGCGCAAACTTGCGCTCTTTGCCGGCTGCCCGTCGGAAAGATAGTCCAACACTGTGTACTCGATGTTCTGTTCGTCCGGAGTGCGGCGCGAGCGGCGCGAAGAACCTTGCTGGGCACCTTCAAACAGGACGGCCTGGCCGGTTTCACTGATGCGATAACTGGTCGAGCGCCGCACCTCGGCCATGAGCGGAAGCATGCTGCGCAACACTTCACCCAGCGGCGCCAGGTAGTATTGCGCAATCCACGCTGCCAGCTCCATCAACTCGGCACTGAGGATGGGCTCCTGATCAAGCACCGCTTCGATCAGCCGGGCTTCGACCGGAGGAGCTTCATCGTGCAAGCGAGTAACGACCCCAATCAACTTCTCATTGCGGAAGGGCACCACGACCCGGCCGCCGACGGGTGGGTCACTCTCGTCCTTGATCTTGTAGGTAAAGGCCCGGTCGAGCGGTACCGGCAACACAACGTCACAAAACATTGCCATCAGCGGGAGGGAACGGACAATCCCAACTCGGCCATGGCTAGCTTCAAGTCTTGCCATGCTTCTTTTTTCTGTCGCGGATCACGCAGCAAATAGGCCGGGTGATAGGTAACAATCAACTTGGTATTCCGGCAGTTGTGCACGCGTCCGCGCAGGCCGCTGAGCGAAGACTTGACCCCAAGCAGGTAGGTCGCGGCGGTCGAACCCAGGGCCACGACGACCTCCGGCCGCACTACGTCAATCTGCTGGAAAAGAAAGGGGGAGCAGGTATTGGCCTCCTCCGGCTCCGGCACCCGGTTCTGGGGTGGTCTGCACTTTACGATGTTGGCGATGTAGACCTGCTCTCGCTTGAGTCCGGTGGCGGCGATCATGTTGTTGAGCAGCTGGCCGGCGCGCCCGACAAATGGCAGGCCCTGCGCATCCTCGTCCGCTCCGGGTCCCTCACCCACAAACATGAGACGCGCGTTGGGATCGCCGTCACCGAAGACGATCTTGTTCCGGCCGCGACTTAGCGCGCAACGAGTGCAGTCGCCGATTTCAAACTGGATCGCGCGCAGCGCTTCGGCACGACTTGGCGGGGCAACAAATGACCCGACAGGCGGCTGCAATGGGGCGGGCTTACGTAGGGGAATGTCGGGCTCCTGTGCGATGGGCTCGGTGGCGATATCCGTGTCGCGCCGATAAAAATCGAAGATACCAAGATCACGCAAGTACTGCATGTGCGCGGCGATGGCCTGTTGCAATTGGGAATCGAACGACATTTGCTGAACCGGATTTCCTATAGCTTACATGGGGAAAGAGGAAACAGCAGGTCCCTCCACTACGCTGCGCTCCGGTCGGGATGACAATTCTGTGGCAAACGGGAACCAAGATTTCGAGAAAAACGTGTCATCCCGACCGGAGCGCACCCGGATTTCCTGCCTTGCTGCACTGGACAAAGCCGCGTGTGCGCCTTTCTCTTTAATGAAAGGCGCATGAGACTAGCCAACGCCACCAAGGTCCACAGGAAATCCGGGGTAGCGTAGTGGAGGGACCTGCTGTTTCTCTTCCGGTTCTCGCACATCCTCTCTCATGAACTCTATCGCCTCATGGCTTGGTTGCAAGAACCAGCGGTGATGGCCCGGGCGAATCAAGGGTCCGCGCATTCACGAAGCCGGCATCTTTTAACCAGCTGCTGATTTCCTCAAAGGAATAGGTATCTCCGCTATCTGTGTTCACCAGCATATTCAAGGCAAAGAAGAGTCCGTTCAGTGGACCCGTTCTGTCCGCATTCACGAGAAATTCGGCAACCACGATGATTCCCCCGGAAGCTAGCGCCTTAACCGTCTTTTTGAGGAGCTCGCGGCTGCGCTCTCTCCCTTCGCTATGCAGAATGTGGCCAAGTGTTGCCACGGTGTGGCCCGTGCCAAAGTCAGCCTGCAATAGGTCGCCCGCGACGAATGAATAGCGTTCGGCAAGGCCGAATCTGGAAACGGTTTTGCGCGTGATGGGGATGACTTCCGGCCAATCTACCGCGGTGACGCTCACCTTTTCCGATCCCTGCGCCATCGCGATGCCCCAAACTCCAGAGCCTGCGGCCAAGTCGAGTACGCGCACCGGCCCACTCATCCCACTTTCGCTTAAATGCCGGGTAAGCGTCTGCGCAGCGGGATAACTCATGGGGAAAATATCATTGACGAATTGCGCAAAGAAATCGCTCCCCGCGCCTTCCTGGTTGACGGATGTTACCGGATTGCCGGTCTCGACAATCTTGTTCAGGTGCAGCCACTTGGGGATCAGTTGCTCGCTGCCATGGCGAAGAAACCCACCCAGGAAGCCGGGCTTGGTGCTGACCAGAAATGCGGAGCTTTCCGGGGTGAGTGAAAACACACCTTGCTTATCTTTCGAGAGGAAATTCATGCCCACCAGTGCATGCATTACTGCCGACAGTCCTCGCTCTGAAGCGCCTGTCTCCTTGTGCACCTGGGAGATTGTCTTAGGGCCGGAGTCGAGCAAATCAAAAACGCGGTGGCGGATCGCCGCTTCCAGAACCAGTGGTGGAACATATCCCCAGGCGAACTGCATGATACGCTCCGGAGTTACCGGAGTAGGTACAGCTGTACTCATATTTTCCTCACTATTGAGAATCGCGAAACGAAGATGGTTCGACGCAAGAAGACTTCTCCCTTTTGAGCTTAAAGCGCGGCGTATTCCTTCTTGGCTGCCACCAGCATAGGCAGATCTGAGTCCGCATCTTTCCAGATGGCAAAAGCCGCTTGGTATGCCTTCTTCGCGTTTGGCTTATCGCCACCCATAGCATAGGCCCGCGCTAACCCCAGGAAGACCTGCGCGCGAAAAGGTGCGTACCCCTGCTGTACCGTCCCGGAATTGGCCCGGACCGCAGACTGGAATGCACTCAGCGCACGGCCGGCATCGTGCAGTTGCAGGTAAGCCAGACCCTGCAGATAGGAACCGGGATAATTCGCGTCATAGGGCTTGGCTGGTTCCGCAGCATCTGCCGCCTCCTGGGCGTGACCCGCCGCGAAAGCCACAAATGCTTTCGACAACGGTACATAGACATCCTGGAGAAGCGTGTCCTGGGGGGACTTCTTGCTTAGCTCCGTAACCAAAGGCAACGCGAATTTGCCATTGCCGCACACCGCCGCCGTCAGCGCCGCGGTTGCCTGGGTCTGTTTGCTTTTGTCCAGCGATAAGGCTTGCTGCAGAGCCGCCTCGTTGGACTCGCACAGCCCCACCAATCCCCTAGCGGCCGCGCCTTCCAAAATAAAACCAGCCTGGGCATCGGACGCCTTTGCGCGTGCCGCCTGTTCCTCCGCCCGACGCATGGTCGTCTCCGCCATGCGGTACTGGCCGGAATATTGCTGGATCGCGGCGAGTGCCTGGGTCACGATGAATTCGTCCTGGCGTCCGGCCACCTGTGCTACGATCCTTTGCGCTTGCTGCGGTTCACCCAACAGGAAGTAGGTCACCATGTAGGTCAGCAGGTCATCGGTACTGCTATTCAAGCCCAGTGCCCGCGTCCGCTCTAGTTCCTTCTTCGCTTCAGCCATTCGGCCGAGAGCTACGTAGTCCGACAACAGATTCTCTCCCGCGATCGAATCCTGCGGATCCAGGTCTACGGCCTTCTGCGCATACACCAAGCCCTGCTCATATTGCCCCAGGGTTTCATACGCGACGTTGATATTGATGTAGTTATCGATCTGACCCGGATAAGCCTGTATCGCTTCCTGCAGCGTTTCAACCACTTTGGGCAAATCGCCAAGCACGACCATGTAGTAGTGGCCGGCGATGTAGAGCCGTTCACGCTCGCTCACATTCTTCGACAGCTCATAAGCTTTAGAAAAATACTTGTTTGCCTTCGTCACCTGGCCTGAATTGATGTACACCACGCCCAGCCGCGCATACGCCATGGCAAAGTTGGGATCGAGTTCTACCGCGCGAAGGTAGTGACCTTCCGCCTCAGGAATGTCATGCGCCTTGGCATGCGCTTTGTCGCCCAGCGCATAGGCGCGAAACGCCTCCAGCGACGACGTCGTCGCCTGGCCAAAGGGCGTGTCCAGCTTTTTGATACTTTCCAGGTCCTCGCCCAACTTGCCGCGCATCGCGGCAGCCGCCTTGCCCAGTGCATCCAGAACATGTTCCTTATCTGGCGCCTGCGCCTGCTCGCTGACGATCTCGTCTCCCGTCGCCGTGTTCTGCGCGGTCAACGTAATGACATACTCCTTACCCAGGTTGGCGATGGTCCCGGTGATGATGGCCTTTATGCCTTCCCGCTCGCCGATCTCGCGCGCAATCGCCGGCGTAACCGCTGTGCCCTCGGGCTTGCCCAGGTACTTGACGCTTTGCAA
>DASRRN010000160.1:0-2679 GCA_035695685.1 Acidobacteriaceae bacterium
TGCGAAAGTCGAAAACCAGGCTGGATGCTGCTCTCCAGCCATGGATGCGCCGCATGGCCTGCAGGTTCTTGCGGAGTCTTGCTGCTCGACGGAGAAGACAGAAAGTCTCCATCAGGATCTGGCAACACTTTTGTCTCGCTACGACGTCAATGCAGCCGCCGCGAGCGTGAAGGTCTATGCGGTCAACCCGGCAGCCGCGACGGGGAAGGCTTGCTGTGAGCCAAGCTGCTGCTCATAAGGCAGCCGCGGATTTCAAGACCACCGGACCAAGGGTCAGGAAACGGAAGTTATCCCTGAAAGAGATACGCTATGAACTCACACTACAACGTGTTGTTTCTCTGCACGGGGAACTCTGCGCGCTCGATCATGGCGGAGGCTATCATGAACCGCAAGGGAGGACCACAGTTCACCGCCTACAGCGCGGGGAGCCATCCAAGCGGATTCGTTCGGCCTGAGGCGCTCCGGCAGCTTGAGGTGGCCGGCTTACCCGTGGAAGGTTTGCGCAGCAAGTCCTGGGATGAGTTCTCGCGGCCTGGTTCCCCGCCTTTCAATTTTGTCTTTACCGTTTGCGACAGCGCCGCTAAGGAAGTATGTCCATTGTGGCCTGGCCAGCCCATGACGGCGCACTGGGGAATACCTGATCCTGCGGCGGTCAAAGGAACACCGCAGGTGATCGAACGAGCCTTCCAAAATGCCTTTGCATCCTTGGATAGGCGGATCAGCTTATTTCTCGCGCTGCCTCTGGCAACGCTCGATCGGTTTGCCCTGCAGCGAGAAATCGATGAGATAGGGCGTGGATGAGATAAGGACAAGCCTTCTTACACCTCGCTCCAGCTCTCAACAAACTCCAGTAGGAACAGAGCTGCTAACTGACCGGTGGAGTTCAACAGGACAATGTGCTCCCCGTGGATTTCAGCACTCGATGCAACGAAGATCTCGGCGCTTCCCTCAGGTTGCTTGAAGCGCACGATGTAGGTTCTGTCGGCCATTGTCCCGGACCGGAAGTGCGCTCAGCCAACCAAGCAAGATACTGGTGAAGATCGCCGCTCTGATTTCGATATTCGCAGCCGAGGATGAGGAACGCGGCGAAAGCGCAGGTTCATCATATGGCCGCTATTTGAGAAAACGGAGATTACAGGGCGGGAGGAAATGCGCCATATCACGTCATGGCACCAAAGGCGATAACTGGTAAGACATGCGAGTGAAATGAGGTATTGAGGCCCGGCGATTGCCCGTGGATTGCACTATGGGTGATTACGGCAAATAGAAAAACCCAAAAGCTCGTCAATTCGTTCTCCTCCATAGTGAAGCGCTTCGATGCCGGCCCGTTGTTCAAGGAGCGGCTTATAAAGCCGCAGCTATCGGATATCCATGTGCAATGAGTTGAGGGTTCAGAAGACCGCACAGCTGGAATGTTTCTTGTCTGATTGAACGATTACGGAAACGCTGACCGCAATTTCTACACGATCTTTGTGCGAAAGCATTACCGAAGATGCAAATTTCGAAGCGGCCCATGCTCATTGCCAAGTCACTGGGACGCTCCAGGATATAACGATTCTGGCCTATCCTCAGCTTCTCCCCGTGCGATCGACAATATCCTCAGGAATGCGATCCGCTACGCGCCCGCGGGAAGCGAAATATGCCTTAACTGCAGAGCCGATGGGCAACGCCAGCACGTGATCCTGGAAGTTCTGGATTGTGGCCCGGGAGTTCCCGATTCTATGTTGTCGGATATCTTTGAGCCTTTCTTCTGCACTGCGCCGGGGCGGGAGAGTAGCAGTGGAGGCACCGGTTTGGGGCTTTCGCTTGCGAGCGAGGCGATACGGCTACACGACGGCACGATCACCGCCCAAAATCGAAAGAGCGGCGGATTACAAGTGACGATCACCTTGCCGATGAGAATCCTGGCACGTGAGGAGGAGCCGCAGAACGTCATGTGCGAGCGGTGATGACGGTGCGAGTTTGGGAGGTACTACTGCCCTCGATGCGAACCTTGTCCGGATCGATCGTTTTCTCGAGGCGAGGTCTCGAGGCGAGGCTATCGCTCGCCTCGGAGTGAGATGGTTTCCGTTATTTTTAGAACTGGAAGCGCACAGCGAGTTGGAGCTGCCGGGGTTTTGCGCCGGGCGGCTCACTGGTAATAAAGACCTGTCCCTGATCTATATTCACCGTAGACGCGTTCCCGCTCGGGTTGCCGGCATTGATATGATTGAACGCGTTGTAAGCGTCCAGCCGGAATTGCGCGAATAAGCTCTCATGGATCGTAAAGTTCTTCTGCACCGCCATGTCCGTATCGAAAAAGTTGGGGCCAAACTTCGTATTCCGGCCCGTAGTGCCAATCTGGTCGAGGCCAGGAGCAGAGAAATTTCCCTGTGGCCCATTCTTGTAAAGATTATTGAACCCTTGAAAGAAGGACCGATTGTGGCCAGTGGTACTGAACGAGCCGACATTCGTCGGCAGGCCCGTGGCCGGCCCATTGGGATAACACGGCGCCTCCCCGGGAAGATTATTCCCGCAACCTGAATAGGTGAGAGTGAAAGGCAGTCCGCTTGACCAATTGACAACAGGACTGATTTGCCATCCGCCGACCACTTCGTCTACCCAGCCCGGCGACTTGGACAAAAAGTGCTGGTTTCTGCCGATAGGCAACTGCCAGGTCCCGTAGGAAACAATCTGCTG
>DASRRN010000161.1:0-15859 GCA_035695685.1 Acidobacteriaceae bacterium
AGGATTCTAGCCGTCACCACTTTAACGGCGAGCCTTATCGGCCCTGTGTCGTTTGCCCAGGATCATAATGACGAACATCATGACGAGCATCATGACCAGTACGTTCGCCATGACGAATGGAAGAAGGGCTACCACATGAAGGAGGAAGACTGGCACAGGGCGCAACCGGTTGACTATCGACACTATCATCTAAGAACTCCACCGCGCGGCTACGAGTGGCGATCGGTGGATGGTAACTACGTGCTTGCTGCTGTCGCTACCGGCGTCATTGCCTCTGTCGTCGTCGCCTCGACGATTCACTAAATAGAACCAACTCAACCTGGGTGGCAGCCGCAATACGCAGCTGCCACCTTCAGTGCCCGTCGAAATCGTGCAGCAGAGCGCCCATGCTCGGCAAGCCGGTCCTCGTGAAGGAGACTTCTAGCGCTTTTAGCGCATTTTTTCTGGCCAACCATCCCGGCCTCAAATTTTTCTGCTAAATTTTTTCTGTCTGGATGATCCCAAATTCTGTCCACCTGCGCTTTATCGAGTAAGGGAATCTCATTGCAGAGATCAACAGCAACTCGTGCCTTGGTTTGCCCGGCCGCAACAAGGCTGGGCTGACGCAAAGGATTTCAGTTGGTGATCGAGTGAGTCAATCAACTCAAGACTATGCAACGGATGCGGTAAGCAGTCAGTCTCGGGGCCTGCTCGCTGTTGTTGGGTTCTCTCTGTTTCTCGACTATTTCCTATACGGCCTCCTTTTTCCTTTGGCGGCGCATTCCCCGGTTGGCCTGAAAAGCGACGGCCACTTGGCCTTGCTCTATGGTGTCTATGCAGTCAGCGTCCTGCTGGTCACTCCCCTATTCGGCTACTTAGGGGATCGCATCGGTAGTCGATCGACCATGATGTCTGGCGCGCTGTTGGCCGTCTGTGCTGTATCGCTTTTGGGTGGAGCGACGAACCTCTCCGTGATGCTGCTGGGAAAGTTCTGTCAAGGTGCCGCATCGGCTGCCCTCTGGACTTCGGGCCTCGCACTCATTGCGACCCATTACGTCGAAAAGCGAGTGGTGATGCTGGGTTATGCATTCACTGCCGGAACATTGGGTTCAGTGACAGGGCCAATCGCCGGCGGGCTTCTATATCGTGCCGCAGGCTACAAACTGCCCTTTCTCCTCATCGGAGGCGGATTTGCCATAGCTGTTGTGGCCATTGCCTGCCTTCCTGCGGCCGGCAAACAACGCCACGACGCCGTAAATTTGCGTGCTTTGTTAGCGAATAGATCGATCCTGGTCCCAGCCGCCAGTGTAGCTCTGGCAGCATTTTCTATGGGCATCATTGAACCGCTTTTGCCTGTCCGGCTGGCACGATTTGGCTTAACATCGATCGCCATTGGCATCATGTTTACCGTCTCTACCCTGGCATACGGCTTCAGCTCACCCGTAGTCGGCCGCGTATCAGAACGGTTTCCTATCCAAAGAGTGATCGTGTGGGGGACCATAGCAATGGCGGCCTCCATTCCCTTCCTGGCGCTTGTCAAGGGAGCAATACTGGTCGGCATCACGTTATGCCTGATCAATGTCGCGTATGCGTTCATGCTCAATCCAGCATCGGCTGAACTCGGGAACGTTGTCGATCGATCTGGCATGTCGTGTTACTCGGCAGTGTATGCGGTGTACAACATTTCTTATTCCATTGGAATGTTGGGAACTGCAGCCCTTGCTTCTACCGCGGCTCGACTGCTCAGTTTTTCCGGCGTGTTGCTCTGCGCCAGCGCAGTCTTGCTGCTCTCCGTTCCTCTTCTGATCAAAGCAGGGCAGCCAAAAAAGCCGGTGAGCGCGTGATCCAACGGATAGGCGCGCAAGCCAGCAGTCTGAAGGAAGAGGGATACTCTTAAAGCTAAGTAAAAGAGGTAAATTTTATGATTCAATCCGCTCCACGCCAGTTCATCGACACTCCCTATAATTTGCTCGCGGCGCTTGATCGCGGCGAATCCCTTCCCGCCCACTGGTACACCGATCCGGGTATTACGGCGCTGGAGATCGAAAAAGTTTTCCGTAAGAGCTGGAACTACATTGGCCCGGCTAATGAGCTTGCGAACCCGGGCGACTACATCACTGGCAGCGCAGGCGAGGTACCCGTTGTGGTGATCCGCAACGAAACAGGGTTGGCGGCCTTTGTCAATGTCTGCCGCCATCGCCGCCATGAAGTGATGAAGGGGCGGGGAAATTCAAAGATGATGCAATGCGGGTACCACGCCTGGACCTACGATCTCGCCGGTTGCCTGAAGGGCGCGCCTCGCTCGGCCGCTGAACCCAATTTTCGACTGGAAGATTATCCACTCCTACCGATTCGCGTGGAAACTTTAGGTCCGTTTGTCTTCGTCCATCTTGACCCCAACGCGAAGCCTCTTGCTTCTTATTTCGGCGATCTGCTGAACATCATCGCAGCCAGCGGTATCTGCCTGGAGAGTCTCGAGCTATACAGTCGAGACTCTTGGACCGACGACGCAAACTGGAAGACGATGCTTGAGAACTATCTCGAGTGTTACCACTGCGCTGTGGCACACCCCGGTTTTAGTGCCGCCATCGATGTCAAAGAAGAAAACTACAACCTCACCATGCACGGCTGGTTTGCCAGTCAGTTGGGTCAAGTGCGCCAGTCGGCGCTCGAAGGTAAAGCCGCTGTAGAAATCTACGACGCCCGCGGCGAGATAGAGCAGGCTCAATATCACCTGCTGTGGCCTAACGTCACCATCAACATCAATCCTGGTTTTCCCAACCTTTCCATCGACGTCTGGGTTCCAGATGGTCCCAACAAAACCAGGGGATTCTCTGAGCAATACTTTGGTCCGGGCGTATCGAAGCAGTTTGCTCATGACCTGATGGCCTTCAACCAGCAAGTAGGTCACGAAGATGACCTGCTCACCAACTCAGTGCAAAGGGGGCTTTTAGGTGGGATTCCTGACCGCGGCAGGTTCCTCATCAACAGCGAACATCTTTGCATTCATTTCCAAAGGCTCATCGTACAGGCTGTGTCAGCGAATGCGACGCTACCGGTAGAACCGCCCGTACGCAGCTCCCTCCCGGTTTTGACTACCATCAGCGCAGCACCTACCCCTTCTGCCACCGTGGAGAGCGAACGCAACTCGTTCGTGGAGCTGGAAGTAGCCGAGGTGAAAAAGGAGAGCGAGACCATCACCTCCTTTTACCTCCGCCGTATCGACAGTAAACCCTTACACCCCTGGGAACCGGGTCAGTTCCTGCCTATCCGGGTGGCCATTCCGGGCCGAACGGAGCCCGCTTTGCGGACTTATACGATTTCAACCTGTTACAACCCGCACTTCTACCGGCTTTCGATCCGGCGTGGCGAAGCAGACGCGCTGGTCTCTCAGTTCATGCATGCCAACGCGAAGGTTGGCTTTCGCCTCCAGGCATTAATGCCGCGCGGCAAGTTTGTCCTTGACCAGAGCAGCGCCCGGCCGGTAGTGCTTGTTTCAGGCGGGGTTGGGATCACTCCCATGATTGCCATCACCGAGCACATCGTTGAGCAGAGCCGCCTCACCGGCACGTATCGGCCGGTTCACTTCATCCACGGCGCGCAAAACGGACGGGTGCAAGCATTCGCCGGCCGAATTAAGGAACTCGCGGCCGAGCACCCCATGTTAAGCGTGCACGTCTGCTTCAGTAATCCATCAGCTCAGGATAAGATCGGCGTCAATTTCCATAGCAAGGGCCGTGTTGACATCACTCTATTGAATGCGCTCTTGCCTCCTGGCGACTATGACTTCTACCTCTGCGGCCCTTCCGAATTCATGAATGCGCTCTATTCCGGATTAACCGGCACTCGCGTTCGTCCGGAACGAATTCACTATGAATCGTTCGGCCCGGGAACCGTGCTCAAGCCCGACTTGTCCAGAAGACCTTCAGCGGACCCGAACGCGAGTCCGATCCACGTGAAGTTTGCCAGGTCCGGTATTGAGGTGAGATGGTCCCACGAAGATGGCACTCTGCTCGAGCTTGCGGAAGAGGCTGGGCTCGCTCCGGCTTTCGGTTGCCGTTCCGGCATATGCGGCACATGCAAAACCAAAATCATCAGTGGCGCGGTGGATTATCTGGAAAACCCCCTTGCCGATCACGCCGAAGACGAGATCCTGCTTTGTTGTTCGGTGCCTCGACACGCAAACGGCCAACAGCACAATGGAAACCGTCAAGCCGTGGTTCTCGATCTTTAAGATTGCCACATCGACCATGAAAGCAATCACCGGACATCGTGGAGAAGGACGGCCTCTGAGGTGGGCGCTTCAAGGATGAGGCCAAGCTTTTTGCCGTCCGGGGATGGCCGAATCCAATTCACCGTCCTCCCTGGCAGGCTTGCCACCTTCACGGGAGTAGCTGTCTCCAGTGGTTGCCGCCAGATCGTTGTGTCCGCGCCTTTCTCGGTGACGTAGAAGATGCTCCGGTTGTCGGCGGAAAATGCAAAGCGGTCAAAATCATCAAAATCACGGGTGGGGAAGCTTCGGATCGTTCGCAGAGAATCGAGCGAAACGATCTGCAGTGCCGCACCTTCGCTGGCGGCGGCAGTCGCGAGCAATTTGCCATCCGAAGAAACGTCAAACCATACGCGCCCTTGCGCTACCTTCTGCGGAGACCCACCCCGGAGGGACTGCCGCATCAGAATCGGATTGTTCCCGTCGGTGGCATCGGCATAGAAGACCCATTCGCCATCCGCCGTGCATTTCGGAAGTAAATCCATCGGTCCCTTCGTCACCTGTGTCAATCCGCTGCCATCGAGATGGAGTGTGTAGACGCGTCGAACATCCCCCTGGAGAGCGGCGCCGACAAGGACCATCGTGTCCCGACCACAGAAAGACGGCTGGCCGAACAAATATCCTTGCTTTACATTCACCGCAGTCGATTCGTGTTTGAGAAGATTGATGACCCTCAGATTCCCGGCGCCGTTGGCCACGATTGTGTTGTTATCCAGCCAGGTGAACCACACCAGTTCGCCGGTTTGGTCTTCCCGCAACGATCCAGATTCCGCCAGAGGGAGTTCTGCGAATCTTGCGTTCAAATCGTTTTGCGTAGTTGCGATGGTCCTGGCATCGGCCGTGAGACTGATGCCCGAATACACGCTCAGGTCGTTCGTGATCTGTCGCATCTTTCCCGAGGGATAGAAAAGGAAGCTGATCGGGGCAAAGTCGATCTTTTCCCACCCGGTTATAAAGAGACCTTTCCCGTTTGGGATCCACTGCATGTCATTCAGGTATCCGCCCAGCGCTGCGGAGGAAGCTACGGTCCGCATTGATCCCGAGCCGAACTCGAGGCTCTCGACATTACCAAGCGAGTCTTCGAGAACAGCGAATCTGCCGCTCGGTGCACAAACGGCAAGCGCTGGGAATGGATTTTTCCCGTTCGCCAGAATCTGCTGATCGCTGCCGTCCGCGTTGGCGCTGAGAAATTGGTACGAGCCCGCCGTGAGGTCCTTTCGATAGAAACATACTCTCTGGCCCCGATCGATGAAGGTGAGAGGGAAATCTATACCGGCAATCACGCGGGTGGGCTGACCGCCGAGAACCGGTATCCGGTACTCGTCCGAGCGATTGGGCCTGGGCTGCCCCAAGGCATCGATCCGGAAATAGATGTAGCTGCCATCCGGAGAAAACGTGACTTGATGATAGTTGTAGGCCGGATCCTGGACAATCGTTCGTTGGCTGTTAGTCGGAATGTGGTGCAGCAACAGGGTCTGCGCATCATTCGCGTCATGCAACACGGCCGCCAGATAGATACCGTCCGGCGAGATGGCGAGACTCCCAACATGTTTGCTGTCGATCACTCTTTGCAGCGAGTAATGCGCAAACGGCACTTGCGCACGATGCGCCGCGAAGTAGTATGTGGCGATGGCTGCTGCAACCATCGCGGCTAGCCCGATCCACCAGGCCAGCGCTTTTCTTTGCCGGCGCTGTTCCGGCCCTTGCACGGCAGCCGACGATGAAATACCCGAATCCGACAGGGCTTCCAGTGCGAAGGCCAGGTCCGAGGCGGACTGGAAGCGTCGCTCGGCGTTCTTCTCCAGGCAGCGATGGACAACGCGCTGCAACCCGGGAGGAGCGTTACGCGCGATTTGCGAAACGCCCGGCGGATCTTCGCGCAAAATGGCCGTCATCGTCTCGGCGGACGTCGAATGCTGAAAAGCGCGCTTGCCGGCCAACATCTCATACAGTACGGCGCCAAACGCGAAGATATCGGTCCGATGATCGACTAACTCGCCTCGCACCATTTCCGGAGACATATAGCCGGCCGTACCCATCACCGCGCCAGGCTCGGTTTCGTAAGTCTGTGTCGGCGCGCTGGCGTCCTTGTCTGCCTGCGGCTGTTGCGGCTGCATCAATTTCGCCAGGCCGAAGTCCAGAATCTTGATCCGGCCTTCTTTGGTGACGAACAGGTTCTCCGGTTTCAGGTCGCGATGAACGATGCCTTTGTCGTGCGCTGCCGCCAACCCATGAGCAATCTGAACGCCCAGGTCGACCGCCCTGCGAAGCGACATGGGGCCATGCCTCAACTGCTGTCGCAGAGTCTCTCCCACCAGTAGCTCAGAAACCAGGTAGGGCGCTCCCTCGAAGACGCCGAATCGATAAACCGCAAGGATGTTTGGATGGTTCAGAGCCGCGGCCGCCTGTGCCTCCTGCTCAAAGCGCCACAGCCGGTCGGGGTCTCTCGCAACAAAGGGCGGAAGAACCTTAATCGCCACGTCTCGCTTCAAAACCGGGTCGCGGGCGCGATAAACTTCGCCCATCCCACCCGCGCCCAACAGGCCCAGAACTTCATAGCCATCAACGTTCGCGCCTGCGGCCAGTGCCATGGTTGAGGCGGATTATACCTGCACGCCGCGGCGGGTGACAGAACCTCGACTCACGGTTGCGATGCCCTTTGAGGCTCGTCACCGAAAGCTGATCTGGAGACTCCGTCGAGCAGAAACAGCAGGTCCCTCCACTACGCTCCCCCAGATTTCCTGTGGACCTTGGTGGCGTTGGCTGATCTCATGCGCCTTTCCTTAAAGAGAAGGGCGCACACCCGGCTTTGTCCAGTGGTGCGTGACAGGAAATCCGGGTACGCTCCGGTCGGGATGACACAATTTTTGCAAGGAAAATGCCCAAAAACGGCCAGAGGAATGGATCTCAATAATCCGACAGAATTGTCATCCCGACCGGAGCGAAGCGAAGTGGAGGGACCTGCTGTTTCTCTTCCGGTTCTCACGCACACTCTGAGGGAGGTGTCGGATTTGTCTTCGGAATGCTGCCTGTGGAATGCTGCCGGTCAGGCTCGCTCGACCAGGACAGCCGGCGTTTCCAATCCGAATGGACCTGGATCCAACGGGGTGGCAGTCAATGCGTGATAGCAATTGATCGTAACGATGCGCTCCTGCCCGGAAGAGGTGGGAGCAACTTCATGGGGCACAATCCCGCCAAGCAGAATCATGGTGTGCCCGCGATCGAGCGGTACCGATGTTCCTGCGCTTCTCCCCGCCGCGCGAACCGTGGACAACGGCTCGCGAATCAAATCGGGATAGACGACCAACTCGCCTGCTGGGCAATCCATCGTGCAACTGGTGAGCGCCGTGATGACGGCGATATCGCACTGCAGAACATCCCGATGGACGGCGAGAAAGTCTCCAGTCTGGTCGTAATACGAATAAGTCCCACAGCCCGATGCGGAAACGCCAAGCCCACATACGCCCGCCAGCGTCTCGGCCATCTGTTGGCACCCGTGCAGCCCCCAATGAAGCTCGCCGCCAGGGCCTGATCGATAGGCCCGTGCCGGAAAGCCGCCCCGGCCCTCCGTTCCGTCAGAATCCGTCACCAGCATTCGTTCAGCCTCTATCCGCACTTGCTCCGCCTCCGCTCGCAAGTCCTGCAGCGTCTGGTCGTCGAATAATCCGCGAACCACGAGATATCCGCCGGCAGCAAACAGGCGAGATTGCAAAACCTCTGCCGGCGGGTCGAATTGCCATTCGAGAGCAGACACGGATCGCTGATGGAGCAGTTGAGTCGTCACCTGGAGGAAAGAGGCGGTTCAGCCGGGCCTTTTTACCGGGGGCGACAGCGGCACAGTCGGGCGGTCTACCGGCGGCCTCAGCGGCGTATGAGTCGGCTCTTTTACCGGGGGCACCAGCGGCGTATGAGTCGGCTCTTTTACCGGCGGCCTCAACGGCGTATGAGTCGGCTCTCGTAGGGGCGGCACCAGCGGCGGTACAGTCGGCCGTTGTACCGGCGGCACCAATGGGGGCACCGTCGGCCGTTGGGCCGGCGGTTCATTCGAGAGCTTCACGACCGGTTGGATCGGTTGAACCGGTTCGACGGGATGACTAGGCGAGGACATTGGATCAATCTCCATTAACCAGACCTGGAAAAACTTGTAGGCGGATTTGGGGGTGAACCCGTGGGCGTGGCCATTATATATGGATCTTGGAAATTGCCAACTGTCTCCATTCCATCGCAGGTCAGTAGCTCGCACTCGGAAATCTTGCCAGGAGCTGCTACGGATCGCAGCTTGTCCGTGTTAACAACGTCCTCTACACTGGGCCGGTGCGGGTAGTTTTCAGCTGTGAAAATACGACATATATGTGGTGGCAAGCGGAGTTCCTCCACTACACCTATATGCGAGCGGGCATGGACGCGGAATTAACCGCCCTGGTTGCTGCCACAGAGGAACCGGAGATCAAATTCAGCTGCAACAGCATTCGCGTCGCAAACTACAAAGATTCCGTTCCCAACGCACCCCTTCTTGTCCTGAACAAGCCAGGTGGAATCGCGGAGTGGGCTGCGCTGGACGGGCCTCGAGACGAAACGGTCCTGATCGTCGACCCGGATTCCATGTTTGTCCGTCCGGTAGCCGATCCCGGCCCATTGACTGCGGGCCACGCTTATTCCGAAGAGCACGACTATATGTGTGTCGATATCCCACGGAACCGTACCGTGATTGACCGTCACTGCAGACAGGAAGTGCGTGCCAGGGTTCAGCCAGTGGGAATCTACATCTGTATCAATCGATCCTGCCTCGCTGAGTTGGCCCGCTGCTGGCTACAGAAATCGATTGAGATCGCGGCCGATCCTGTCTGCCGGGAAGCGCTCAGCGGTACTGGCTGGCTGAGTGATATGTGGGGATACGCAATTGCCGCGGCAGAATTAGGAATTCATCATGACCTGATAGGTTTCTCTCAGGTTACCGGCTCGAATTCCCTGGAGAATCCCATCACGCACTATTGCTTTCCCTTAATGGAAAACCCCAATGACTTCTGGATGCCGGACACTCAGAAACCAATCTTGTGGAGTAAATGGACCTACAGTCCATGGGAGAATCCGCCAGATTTCTTTGGTACCACGGTTGAAGGCGAATTATTGCTTGGGCGCCTACAGGAATTCGTGACCAGCCGGGACTGACCCTTTGGAATGAGGGAGGCGATCATTTTGAGTTTTTGGCGATGTTTTACGGGAACATCTGGTCGGCCGGTTCCGTAAGAACCTGCATGAGGACTCTTTCTGCTGTCGCCGGCGCGGCCCTGCTGGCCTGGAACCTGGCGGGTTTGGCGCGAGCAGAGACCCCGTGCGGGCAAACGCTGGATGCTCCCCTGCGGCCGAGGGCCGTGCTGACCATACATTCACGACCCGCGGGTCTCGAGATTGTGGGCACGGATCAGGCGGCGATCCATATTTCATGCACTTCGGGTGACGAGGGCGACGCCCAGCGTATCCGCATCCGGTCCCAGGGAAATCAGGATGACGAAACCCTGACCATTGCGGGCGATTCGCTCGAAGGGGGCAATCTCAGGGTCCGTATTGAAGTGCCGCGAAAGACCAGCCTGCGGGTCGAGATGTCCGCAGGAGAGGTGAAGGTGGAGGAGGTTACCGGCGATAAGGATATCAATCTGTACGCGGGCCAGATTACGATTTCTTCGACTCGCTCGTGGGACTACCGGAAGGTTGATGTGTCAGTAAGCATCGGAGCAGTGAACGCTCCAGTTTACGGCGCCCAGAAAGGCGGCTTCTTCCGCGGCATTACGAAAGAAACCGCAAACGGCGAGTATTCGCTGTATGCGCACGTGATAACAGGACAGATCGATCTGCTGGGCCGATCCTTGCGCCCCACCACCGATTAGCGCGGCAGCCATAAAAACCAAAAAATCAAAAATCGAATGCCTAACTGATTTTTGAGTGCAGTCGTTGCGTCAAAATTACCGTGTCAGAAACCGCCCGGCAATGACCTCAGGGTTCGGGAGGGCGATGGGGCGCAGGCTGATAGATGTTGGCTTTCGCCTGGCGTTCTCTTTCCAGTGCTTCCTCAACCTGCTTCATTGCTGTACGGCGGATGGCGTAAAGTTCTTTTCGTTCCGCCCATCGCATCTGGCATCGGCGAAAGGTGGACCTGCCCGCCTCGCTCCCGCGCTCTGCGGTTAGGGCGACTTTCTCCTGTCCTGCTTCCTGGCGGCGCAGAGCGCTGAGCTCGGCAAGCAGATCTCGATGCAATTGCTTCTTGCGGGCAAATTCTTCCGTCAACTGGTCGGTCAGCTCGCGTTGATAGCCTACGACATTAAACATGACGCCAGTGGTCCAGGCGAAGGTGAAGAGGCCGGAGATCGCCATCATCGGGCCAAGTTCACGCCATCCAAAGCCGAGCGGCATGCCTCCGTAGCCTAAGGTGGTGTAACTGTTGGCGGTGAAGTAGAGGCTGGTCCGTGCGTCGGGAACCAGGCCGAGCCGAGTGAGCACCGTGGCCCAGATGCTCATGTCGACGATATGTAGCACCAGCATAAGAAGCACCGCGCGGCCAAATCGCCATGATGCCCAGAACGGACGGCTTGCGTGTTCAAGAAGACGCTTCGCCCCACGATGATAGTCGCGAACGATGTGTCCGAGGGCGGAGCCGTGCACCAGCGTTATGCCGACCAGCACGGGTGCGCCGATGCCAAAGACCTCCAGCAGCGGGGGGTCCGATCGAACGGGATAGATGGGCAGCCACGGGGTTAGCATGCACCAGAATTCTAACCGTTCGTTGGGATGTGGTGTACGCCTGAAGTTCTGAGCCGCTTGACCTTAAGCCGTCATCATCTTTCTGGGAACGATGGAGCAAATTGTCGATGAAACGAAGGAAGATCGCTAGTATCGAAGACGGCCAGTCGCGCCCGGGGATGGGGGTGCACAGGAGGAGGAGGATACCGTACAGAAGGCCTCCGTACACCCAGTCCGACATGAGTCTTCTTACCATGTTCTTAGTTCGTCGCTTTCTTCGACAGAGTCTTCAGAATCTCGTCGGCAAGACGCTTGGCGTCGGCGTTGAGGGTTTCACGTCTTTCCGCAGCCGCATGGGTAGCCACACCGACAATGCCGAGCGGAGGCAACGTCTTTGATCCTTTAGCGGTCGCATCGAACTCCTTGACTGCAACCAATGCATCTTCAGTCTTTAACTGGACAACCACATGAGCGGCAAGGTGGCTCGCTCCCAGGTTCATGCCGGCCATGCGCTTGGCGGCGTTCCCCGGATCGATCGTGGTAAGACAGCCAGCTAACACGAGCGTACCGGTTGCCAGTTGGTCTGCTGGCTGACCGATGCGTGCATCCATCTTCTTGGCCATTCTCTTTTGCAACTCTGCACTGATCGTCTCAACTAACTTCTGCGATTCGGTGTCTACCAGGACATTGTTAGGGTCTGGCGTCTTAGGGCAAGCGTCTCCGGACGGCCCGGGAGTACCTGCAGCGTTATTCGCCACTGCGAAAGGGAGGATCAGGGCTTGGTTCGGCTTGGGCTGCGCCGCGGATGTGTCCGCAGCATTAGCTTGACGGTAGGCAACGAGACTCCCTAGCGCCAGGCTGAAAACAAGGGTCGAAAAAGCGAGTTTCATGACTTATCTCCTGAAATGGTTTCGATTTAAGGAAACTCTTGCACGGACTCCGAAGTTTGCCGAAGCGACAGCAAGACAATTGCAGCGGCAGTCACAAACGTTGTCATATGCAGATAACGGCCGGGTATTGGGGCAACCGGTGGTTTGGTTACATATTCGGTAAACAAAAGTGCCCCGCTCTTCAGTGCTTCGAGAAGGAAAATGGCGCCCAGAAAACGGCGCTCGCGAAGAGCGATGTACAGGTAAACGACTCCCCAGGCAAACTGGCTGATGCCGGCGGCAGCCAGCAGATAGACGATGTTGGGTGCGCTGGAAGTACTGAGATCCATACCGGCAATACTCCCAGCGCCGCTCTCCGGGGCCAACCAGTGAACAGCACCGTGAAGAAGATTCAGGACGCCCAACATAGCCAGGACGATCCTCATGAAGGGTTCCAGCGAAGCCTCGTCTTGCGGCGCTGCAGTGCTCTGTAACGGCTTGTCCACGGGTTTCCCTTCCAAAGACCTGGTTACTGTTGCGCCGCAGCCTGAAGGTCCTTCAGGTCTTGCTGGATCAGCTCTGCATCTGCCTTCTGCAGCTTGCCGCTGGACACTTTTTTGCCGATATCCATTCCTGCCGCTCTGCCTGCACTCCGGTCGGGCGTTTCGCCCTTTGCGCGCAGGTTGGCGTTGGTCACCAGCTGGGTGGCATCAGCGGTTATTTGCGACTTTTCGTCGGCGCTAAGGGTGGACGCGGGCAGCGCCTTGCTGATATCTGCCTGCAGTTTGGCGGCCGCTGCCACCATTGGTGTGCTCTGCGCCATAGCCATGACGCTGCAAGTAGCAAGGGTGAATGCGACAAGATAGCCTTTCATTGTTTTCGCCTCATTGGATTGGATTTTGTGTTGCATGTCATTAAGGGAACACTGCCCGCGCCCCCCGCAGAGGCGAATCCGCCGAACGCGGATTTTCTGCATCAAGCGCGGATAGCATGCGGCGTTGTTCACATACCATGAGACATGCTCTTTCTACCGGCACCATGGACATTCGACCCCGCGCAGCTTTCCGCCCGTCCAAGCGCAGATGTGCTGGTCTTGATAACCGTCGCCTTTTTCATGGGGCTGGTCGTTTCTTTGCGCCTGGTGAGGTTTCTCTGGGTACTGCAGCGTCACAGTGCCGTGGCGAGCGGCATGGTGTGGATGTGCGCTGCGTTGATCGTGATCAATGTTTGTCGCGCCTTACGCCTCAGCGGTGTCTGGAGAAGCACCGTAGTTCCTTCAGTTATGGCCTCTTTGCCTGGGATCGTCGTACTCGTCATCCTGCTCTGGTTGCCGGTCTATCTCTTCAACGGCCTCGAGCACCTTTCCCGGACGAATACTTATCGCCGTTGGGGAAGAGTCGCATCGGCAGTAGCCGCTCTGTTCTCTCTTTTCATCATCAGCTCGCTGCTCAGGCGTCACTCGGTGGATCTCTTCCTGGTCCTGGTAGCGTTGCTTTCCGAGTTCCTGCTGGCTCTCGCGGCCCTGCTCAAACTGCGTCAACCCGGAGTGCTGGTGCGCAGCCAGATTTTGTTTGTGCTCCTTAACGCCGTCGGCCTGGCTCTGCTCGCCTGTCCTGCCGTGTTGGTCCTTTTCTCCCTCTATCGAGAGACGCCGGTCTTCCTCATGCGGGCGCTGATCGAGACCGGCATGATGCTGATCATTCTTGGAGCTTTTTTTGTCTTCGCGAGTCTTCGTTTTGCGGACGTATTGCTCAAAGACGTGTTGCACACGTATTGGTGGGGAATTCTTCTCCTGCTTACCTGGTTTGGCCTGGAGGCAATCCTCAAGCTTCCGCAGAACACTGGCTCGATTCCTGCAGCCGAGCGGGGGTTGTTTGCTGTCGGATTCCTTCTCTTCGCCATGGCGCTGGTTCCCTGGGGTGAACGGTTGCTTGATCACGCCGTCTCGGAGTGGTTATTCGATCAACCGGATTATGGCCGGCTGGTTTCAGATCTCTGGCGGAATTTGCAAAAGAGCGACGAACAGGCGATATGGTTTTCTGATGTCGTAGCTACCCTCTGTAGTGGGTCCGGTTTTGCCGCGGCAAGAATCGTGGAGCTAAGTGGCGGTTCGCCCGAGGCACACGCCTTCGCCGCACATACTGAGGACGCGATCTTTCCCCAGGCCGGCGACCCACTTCGTTCCCTGACAGAGCCGCCGGCGCAGCTCCTGCTCCCTCTGCGTGTCCATGGGGAAGCGATCTACGCACTCGCCGTCTCCAGGGATCCGCTCCAGGGATCGATTCTGCGCAGCGAATTTGAGTTCTTGCGCCGCGTCGTACGGCAACTGGAAGCCAGGCTCGAAGCTGCCCGGCTCGCCGGCATCCGCCGTGAGCGTGAACAGCACGAAGAGCGGCTGCGCGCGCAGCTTACAGAAGCTGAGCTGCGCGCCTTACGGGCCCAGGTGCAACCCCACTTCCTGTTCAACTCGCTCAACACCATTGCCCATTTGACCATCGCCGCGCCCGAACTCGCCGAGCGCATGACCACCATGCTGGCCAGTATCTTTCGCTACGTGCTCACCAGCACAGAAGATACGTTGGTTCCCCTGGAGCAGGAGGTACGCTTTATCGAGGACTATCTTGCTATCGAGCAAATGCGGTTTGGCCGCCGCTTGACCACGGAGATCCTCGTCGACGAGCCGTCGAGGGCGATGCTTGTACCACCGCTTCTTTTGCAGCCGCTGGTCGAAAACGCACTCCTCCATGGCCTGGCTCCGAAAATCGAAGGAGGTTTGCTGCGTCTCACCACGCGATGGGAGCGGCAACGCTTCTGCATTCAAGTCGAGGACACGGGAGTTGGATTAGAGGCTTCCTCCGTGAAGAAGTCAATGGGCGCCAACGTCGGTCTCGCCAACATCCGCAGGCGTCTGGAATGCCATTACGGACCCTCCGCAACGTTATCCATCGCTGCGCGTCGAGAGGGTGGTGTGTGCGCCAGCGTTCAAATTCCCATCACGGAAAATAGGTAAGGGGGTTCCATGCGAGTCCTTCTCATCGATGACGAATTGGCCGCAAGAGAGCGCCTTAGAAGGCTGTTGCGCAGCCACCCGGAGGTTGAAGTGGTGGGCGAGGCCGAGCACGGCCTGGCCGGTTTGCAGCAGATCCAGCTGTTGCAGCCGAATGTCATTTTTCTCGATATTCAAATGCCTGGACTCGACGGCTTTCAGATGCTGCGGGAGCTGCCTGATCCTGAGAGCACGCCGTTGGTCATTTTCGCGACCAGCTTCGAGCAGCATGCGCTCCGGGCCTTCAGGGAGAACGCGCTTGCCTATCTGCTCAAGCCCATCGACGAGAATCTTCTCAATCTCGCCTTAAAACGAGCGGAGCGGCTGCTTGCCTCGGTGCCCGATCTCCACGAGGAAGTGGAGAAGACGCGGCGTGCTGCATCCGCAGCTCCGCCGATGAGTAGTGTCGTCGGCCACAAGCAGAACAACTGCTTCCTCCTCAAGCCCGAAGATATTTTCTGGTTCTCCGTTGTCGACGGTATCGTCAGGGCACGCACCCTTACCGATAGCTATTGGTTGAACCATCCCATCGGATATCTTGAAGACTCCCTCGCCCAATCGGCGGCGGGACACAGCTTCTTTCGCGCGCGGCGCGATTCGCTGGTGAATCTCAATCATGTTCGGGTGATCCGGCCCTATGATCGAAGTACCTTCGTGCTGGTAATGGCTGACACGCAAGAAACCGAATTCGTGGTCAGCGAACGTCAGGCGAAGCTTCTCCGTGAGCGTCTTCCCGGACTATAAACGGCACCATGATCCGTGCCAGCCCCGGACTTCAGTCCAGGGTCAAACCCGCGTGAACGCTTTATCTTGCAAATAACGGGCTTTACAGGCTGCGGAAAAACCGAATTCTTTGAAGGGGACGGCCTTCAGGCCGTCCGTAAAAGATTGAAAACAGGTCCGGCTTTAGCCGCTGAGGGAACAGCTTTCGCTCCCTATTCGACCTTTTTCCGCAGCCTG
>DASRRN010000162.1:0-10237 GCA_035695685.1 Acidobacteriaceae bacterium
AAACGGGATTTTCAGTAACTTCGTCTGTTTACAAGGAGATCGCCGGGGAAGTTACTGAAAAAACTTTTCGGTACCGTCTTTGCTCTCGCTATTACTCAGTTGAAGTCGAAAGCTGGATGCTTCAGGCGCAGGTCTGGCGAAATGATGATTCTGTTCTCTGGTGCGCTTCGAGCACTTGTCGGTTCCAAACTGGTAATATCTCGGCATGAACTACGCTGTCGTCAACGCCTTACACTGTCCCGTTTGCCGAAGAGGTCTGAAGAGTGAAACCTCGCGCCTAGTGTGCGAGCAGGGTCACTCGTTCGACATCTCACGGCAAGGCTACGTGAACCTCGTCCAGGGCAGGCCGCACTTCCGGATTCGGTGATAGTGCGGACATGGTCTCCGCCCGTCGGACGTTTCTGATGGCGGGTCATTACGTGCCGATGGCTCAAGCATTAAAAGCCGTCACCGTTCGTCATGCGCTTAATCCAAGCTTCGTTTTCGAGGCCGGAGCAGGAACGGGTTATTACATCGCTAGCGTGCTGGACGCGCTCCCTCTTACCTGTGGGCTTGCTCTCGATCTTTCGACGAACGCTGCGCGGCGAGCGGCGCGAGCGCATCCCCGACTCAGCGCAATCGTAGCCGACGCGATGAATGGATTGCCGCTGAAAGACGAAAGTGCAGACATTGCGCTGAGCATCTTCGCTCCACGGCCTGCCCGTGAACTAGCCCGCACCTTGCGACCAGGTGGCAAGCTCATCGTCGCCGTGCCGACCCAGGCTCATCTTGAGGAGGTACGCAAGAGCCTCCGTCTTTTGAACGTTGACCCTGAAAAGGAAGTTCGACTCGCAACGTCATTATCGCCGTGGTTTCAACAAGTGGAAGTGGAATCAGTGAGATGGGGCATGATGCTCGAGCGTCCAGTGGTCGCTGCCTTGGCGAGCATGGGGCCATCGGCCCGTCACATTTATCCGGCGGCGCTTCAGGAACTAGTTGCCCGCCTGCCCACCTTGTCGCAAGTCACGGGTTCAGTGGATCTGCGCGTCTACGTCCGTTCTAGGACTGGAGCTGCAAACTAGGGTCGCAGAATGGACATGCCCGCCGGTTGCGAGAAAACGCGGGTGACAAGTAACGAGACGGCTTCTCGGACAAGTGGTTATTCGGCCTTGACGCCGAGTTCCTGCAAAACGGGATTATGGGTAACTTCATCTGTTTACCAGAGGGTCATCGGGCAACTTACCGATAGTCCGACTTCGCAGGCAAAGCAAGATGCACGGTCAACCGCAGGGTGGAAGAGCCAGAAGAAACATTGCCCTAGAACGTCAGCTAGTTCCGCTTTACGCTGGGCCGGAAGTGATAAACAACACCAGCATCGAGAAAGCCGACTTCGCTGGCGATTCCAGTACTCGAGTAGCCGGCAGCCGCGCCCCACTCCACGGCACGGATATCGACCGAATCCGTCATGCGAATGTCAAGACCGCCGAGCAACTCCAATGCTCCGTTTGTCACACGCGTCGGGTCGAAGCCGGGATCAAGGACCGAAGTGACCATGCCGCCGCCAATGGCAAGGTAAGGACGCAGGCGATTCACCTTTGGGACAAAGCCAATGCGCAATGCGGCATCGGCCGTGGTTCCACCATACGATCCTGGCCCGTAAAGAACGCGGCCATCGATGCCCACAGTCACCCGGCTCCGGATGGGAAAGTTGTAGAAAGCTCCTCCACCAAAACCAGCTGTATCGTAGTAAGAGCTTGGGGAACTGCCCCTATACGAGAAGCCATAGCTATTCACGCCTACTACTCCGTAAGCTGAGACCTGCGCATTAGCAATAGAAGCGGTTGCACTTACTGCCAGGAGGCAGAGCGCACGGAGAAGCAGGAAATACCAACGCGGAACCGTTATGCGCTCGGGCATGGTAATTCAATATAGGGCAACGGCAGTGGCGCATTACATTGGCCTAAAGTGCTAGATAGTCTCCGTCCATCGTTTGCCGATCCTGCTGGGCCCGCTCCGCAGTAAGCGCCTTCCCCGGTTCTTTTTTGAAGAGCACCAGGACGCAGCCTGGCATTTCCATGAAAACGGGATTATGGGTAAGTTCATGCGGGTGCGGGCTCGGTCCGGGCCGCTCACAAGCGCTGAAAGCGCCCGAAGCACGCACCAGGCCTCCAGGTTCTGTTGGTTCGACGGCGTGATCCATGGTTTGCCGGCTGGACGCACTGTCGGTGGCTCAGGCACCGCAGCGATCCTGGCGTGGGCGTAGGCTCAGGGGTGGGTAGGCGTCTGTTCGTGGCTCCCACTGCTTTTCCCATTGGTGCGCGTATCCTCATCCTCGGGGTCCGGGTACCAGGGTTTCCGCATCCACTGAACGACGTAAAGCGGGCCGTCCCCCTGCCGGACGCGCTGATCGAACTGCTGCGGGAGCGACGCAAGAAGTATCCCACCACCCGCTTGATTTTCCCCGGCGAGAAGAAGGGCAGCCATTTAGGATCAAAACAAAAATCGCGGAAAATCAGCCGGCGGCGATATTCACGGCATGGACGCCGTAGTGGGATTTCTCATCTACATGGCCACACGAGTGATTTGTCGAACAATTTGCCCTAACTCAAATTGGTATGATAGGTTAACACCCTTAAAGCATATTATCTACCAAGTGTCCTGAACGAGGCAAGACATGAGCTGGGGTGAAATTAAATGCGTGCAGCAGGCGAACGCGCTCCTGGGCGAAGGACCTACGTGGAGCAGCTCTGAGGCCGTGCTCTATTGGGTGGATATCCAACGGCCTGCGATCTTTCGTTGGGATCCTGTGCGTGGCCAAACCGGCCTCTGGCCGATGCCTCGATCAGTCGGGTTCGCTTCCCCGGCACAATCCGGCCGTATGGTCTTCGGAGATTCCGAAGGATTGGGTTTTCTCGATCTTGAGACGGGAGAGGTCACACGCATCGGTAATCCTGAAAACCATCTTCCGCAGAACCGCTTCAACGATGGGAAGGTAGATCGCAGCGGCCGTGTCTGGGCCGGCACCATGAACGAGAACGGGCCGGAGCCCACCGGGAGCCTGTACCGGCTGGATCCGAGCGGCTCTATCAAACGAATGGCAACGGGCTTTATATGCGCCAACGGATTAGGTTGGAGTCCCGACAATCGCACCATGTATTTCACCGATTCCATGATCCGGACCATCTGGACTTACGAATTCGATCCCGCGACTGGTGGGCTTGGGGAACGCCGTGTCTTCGCCACCCTGGCGGCAAACGAGGGCTTGCCGGATGGACTGACCGTCGATAGCGAGGGTTTTGTGTGGTCCGCTGTGTGGGATGGTTGGCGCGTGCTGCGCTATGCGCCCGATGGCACCATCGAGCGCACCATCCGCATGCCGGTGCAGAGGCCAAGTAGCTGCATGTTCGGCGGACCCGACCTGAAAACGCTCTATATCACCTCAGCTTGCGTAGAACTCGGGTGGAATGCGCTGAAGAACGGACCGCTCGCCGGCTCGCTCTTTGCCCTTTCGACAGATGTAGCCGGCCTGCCAGAAGTGCCTTTCGGCGGCTGAATGTAAGAGGAGACACAATGAATCGCAGAGACCTAGTGAAGCTGGGCGCCACGCAGGCGGCCATGGTAGCCGTGCCGGGTGGCATGGCCTTGCAGGCCGCGGCTAAAACCACCGCTTCCGACCATGTGAAAACCGAAACCCTGAGCAACGCGCAATTTGAGCTATCCGTCTCCACGAGTGAGAAACTCCAGTGCCGCCTGCTCCATCGCCCCACTGGCACGGTGTTGGCGGAGGGTATCTACTCCTATTCTTTCGGAACGCCAGTTTTCTCCCAAGTGCAGAAGGACGGTAATTCCCTGTTGCTTCAAGGAAGCATTCCTGAAACCGGCTTGATAATTGAACACCGGTTCACGGCAGATCCGGGGCACCCATGGATCGAGGAGCAGCTGGAGTTTAGCAACCACGGGGATACGCCGCTCGACCTTAGCAATGCGCGGGCAGGATTTGTGCTTCCGATGCCCTTGCAGGGAAAGCAGGTGCCGGCAACCCGGGCGGAATACAAGTTCACTGCAGTTCCTTTCAGGAGAGAACCGGCGGGGCATGATGCGCAGTACGCGGATTTCACGTTGAGCCAGCTTCTCACCGAGCAGTACTCTTCTGAACTTTGGTCTGAAGAAACCACCGTCACCCCAGCTTTTGCTTCGGAAGCCTGGGCTTGGAGCAATGGCAAGCAGGGGTTTCTGATCACGAAGTACAGCCCTGGAGGATTAGAGTTTGCCACCCTGGATCGGGTGGTGCTCTCTCCGGGTAAGCTCGGTCTTCGCTGGGGAGGCACCGGCATTTACCGCAGTAACCCGGAACATGGAGCGTGGCTACGGCCTGGTGATTCCCATCGTTTTGGGGTCACGCGCGTGAGTGCGTATGCGGGCGACTGGCAGCAGGGTTTTTATACCTTTCGCACGGAGATGGAACAGCGCGGTCATGGCTGCCCGCCCGGATTCAACGCGCCGGTCCACTGGAACGAGCTTTACGACAACAAGCTTTGGTGGCTGCCGGGTGACCAGCAGGATGATCCCGAGATGCGCAAGAAGTACTACACCCTGGACAGCATGAAGGAGGAAGCTGCGAAGGCGAAAGACATTGGTTGTGAAGCCTTGTACATGGACCCGGGCTGGGACACGAACTTCAGCTCCAAGATCTGGGACGAAGCACGGCTGGGATCCTATGAGTCCTTCACGACCATGCTACAGCGGGATTATGGTTTGAAGTCGTCGCTGCATACTCCGCTTTCCGGGTGGTGTGATCCAAGCAGCTATCCCATCGCAGCCAATCGAGTGGACCGCTTTGGAAGACGGCGCATGTGGATACGGGAAAAGGGTTTCCTCGACTCGCCGCTCTGCGGATCCTCAGACCAATACATCAACACCACGGCCGACCGGTTGAAAACCCTGGCGAAGGGCGGCGCGGCATTCTTCATGTTCGACGGGACGAACTACCACGAAGAATGCTGGGACCCAAATCACGGACACAGAGTGCCCGCACGCCGCGAGGAGCACGATCAGGCAAGGAGCCGCCTGGCGCGTATGGTTCATGTCGATTATCCGAATGTATTGATCGAGATGCACAATCCTACGCCGATCTACTACGGGCACGGGCACTGTCCGGAAGGCGAAGGGGCTTGTCAGGGTGCGGGTTTTGATAGCATATGGGGCTTCGAATTGATGTGGCAGCCGATGCTGGACCTTCTGAGCGGGCATAGCATCGCGCTGTATTACTACAACCTGGCCTATAGCCTGCCCATCTATCTTCACATCGATCTCAGGACGGATAATCAAAACGCCCTGGTTTTCTGGTGGAATGCTTCCACCTGCCGGCACCTGGGGATTGGTGGTACTCATCCCGATCCCGCGGTGCGCAAAGCGCAGAAGGAAGGCATGACGACGTACCGGCGGCTGAAACCTTATTTTGCCGCCGGAACATTCTATGGAATCGATGAGCAGACCCATGTGCACACTGACGGGAAGACGAACACCGCAGTGGTGAATTGTTTCAATCTCAGCAACGCCGCAGTGGAGAGAGAAATTCGCTTCGCGCCGGCAAAGCTGGGCCTCGCGTCTGGCAAGACGTATCAATTTTCGGGTGCAAGTTTTCAGCAAGCTGGAGACATGTACACCGGCAGGGTGAGGATCCCCGCCGAAGGACACATGCTTATCGAGGTCACGTAGCGGAGGACGGTTGTTCCGCACACTTGAGTGATCAACCTGGCTCGCCCAACGCGTAGGAATAGGCCGATTCCGCGCACCGATAGCCTCGCCAAAGGAAAGGGTACGCGTGAAGGACCAGCGCCCCACTTCGACTGGTGTCACCCGCAGAAACTTTCTCGCGTCTTCAACGGCAACCCTGGTCTTAGCTTCGGTGGGTGGCTTCTCTTCCCAGGCGAGTTCGTTATCCGATCAGAACGGCGTCCACGTCGATCCGCTGTTGTTGCATCGCACCTTGCAACTGAGTGGGCCGGACTGGTGGATTCAGGCGTCGGGCGCAGACGGGCAGCAAATACCAGCGCAGGTACCAGGGAACATCCAGGCCGACGTTGAAAGAGCCCACCTGTTAAAACCCCTTTGGTATGGAGTTGGCGACCCCCGCCTGGCCGATGTCGCCACAAAGGACTGGTGGTATCGCAAAGAGTTTGACTTACCCCCACAACTCAAAAATAAGCGGCTACGCCTGATTTTCGAAGGAATTGATTTCGAGGCGGAGATCTGGCTCAACGACCAGCTTCTTGGTACACGCGCGGGACAGTTCCGGCGTTTCGAATTTGATGTTGCCGATGTCGTAAAAATCGGCGAGAAAAATAAGCTGGCAGTGAAAATCACCCGTATGCCGGAGGAGATTGGTCATTGTCTCGCCGTTTCTGACGGCGCCTTGAGCGGTGCGGATACCCCAAATAACTTTGTCGATTGTTACATTCATACGCGGCAGGTATTGCAAGGCCTCAAGAGCGTCACGAATTTCGCTTACGATTGGGGATTTAACGTCTATACCCTCGGCATCTGGCAGGATGTTTGGCTTGAGGCCTCCGGATCGAGCGCGATTCAATGGGTGCAGATAGAAACGCAGCTCTCCGATGACTACCGCCAAGCGACGGTAAAGGTACGCATCGAGATCGACAGCCAGGTTGCGACCAAAGCGCGGGCGTCGTTCCGAGTTCAAGGGCATGGCCCCGCCCATACGGTGACCGTCGAAAATCAGTTAGCAGCCGGAAACAACATAATCGAAGCGCAACTCCCCCTGCATGAGCCCGCGCTTTGGTGGCCGAATGGTCAAGGAGAGCAACCTCTCTATGATTTGCAGGTAAGGCTGGCCGAGACTAGCTTCGGGGACGAACTCGACTCCAAGAGCGCACGATTTGCAATCCGGGAAATACGCTGGCAGCAGACCGAGGGCGCGCCACGAGACTTTATTAATCCCTACTCTCTTCTGGTGAACGGCCGGCCCATTCGCATGATGGGTTCGGATGTCGTTCCGCCCGACCTGTTCTTTGGCCGCAATGCCGAGCGCGCTCCGCGCCTGGTTCAACTGGCCCAGGCTGCAGGAATGAATACTCTGCGCATATGGGGAGGTGGGGTCACACTGCCCCCGCAGTTCTACGACCGCGCTGACGAGCTAGGCATTATGGTGTCGCAGGAGTTTCCGCTTGCAAACTCCTGGCCAGAAACGGGGCCTGTCTTTCTCGCCAACCTAAGGGACACCGTCACCAGCCTGGTGAAAGTGCTGCGCAACCACCCCTCTATCATTGAATGGGTTGGGGGCAATGAAATGCCCTGGCAGCAAGGGAGTGACCATGCCGCTCTTTACGTTCTGGAACAAGTCTGCGCAGACAATGATTCAAGGCTTTTCCGAGCGACCGATCCCATGCAGGGCTCTTTGCACGGGCCGTGGAATTACGAACCGCGAAGCCATTACCAACACTACAACGCGGTGTTGGAGTCGCTCTCGGTTGCCGATCCTGACCTGGGCGTTAACACCATGAATGCCATGCGCTATGGCGAGTTTGGCACGCAAAGCCCTGCCAATCTTGAGGTTTTCCTAAGAGACATTCCCCCGGCATCACAATGGCCGCTCGAAGATCTGCTCGATCCGGTATTAATTCGCAAGAATGTGGTACAAGCCGCCTTCACTCCTCTTTATTGGTTGATGAAGCCCGTGATACAAGAGCTCTTCGGGCCCATGGACGACCTCCACACGTTGGTGGAAGCCGGGCAATTTATTGGAGCCGAGGGACTCCGCTACGCCTACGACGAGTTACGCCGCAAAGGGAAGCGGATCGGCGGCATCACCAGCTGGGACTTCAATGAACCCTGGACAAACGGCGCCGGCAGCTACCTGGTAGACTACGACGGCCGCACGGTGATGAAGTACGATTTCGTGCGGCAGGCTCTGGCTCCGGTCAGCTTGACGCTGCGTTACAATTCCATCCTCTATGATCCCGCAAAAGGACTGAATGCCGCGCTATTTCTTACCAGCGACGCGCCGACGCCGGTGACAGACCTGAGCTGGCAGTGGGTTGCGCGCGACCGCCGGGGCGTTGTGATTACACAGGCAAAAGGAAGCTCTCCGGTTCTGCCGCAGCAGGCCATTCCACTGGCCCAACTGAACATCAAGCCGCCGGCGCAAACAGCGCTGGGGCCAATCGTTGTAGAACTGCAGTTGAAGGATAAGAAAGGGGCGCTCATCACGGAGCGCCTTCATATCTTTGGGTCGGACAATGCCTTCCTTTGGCCCTTGGACGGACTGCTGCGAAATAGCGGGTCCGACGGCGACGACCAGGCCTTGATGGCATCCGGGGCGCACACGATCCGGGTTTTGTGGATTAAGGATGCGAACGGAGAGAGATACCAGGACGTGGCCTGGTCTCTGCGCCGCTTCGGGATCCACTCCACCTGCATCCCCGCAACTCCTGAGGCGATCGAGAAAGCAGGCGCCACGTTAGCCAAAGACTACGATGCCATCTGGCTGGGCGAAGGCGACTACAGGAAAGCGACCACTCTTGCCGCCCGGCTGGGCACGAAGAGTTTCGCTATCCTCGCCGAGGCGGTGGCTGCCGGCGTGGGCCTTGGCGTAGAGGGTGGATGGGGCGGCTACGCGGACGCTGGGTTGGAAGGCACTCCACTCGCTGCCATCTTGCCAGTCACGTTTGCAGGATCCGGGAATGCACAACGGCGAAGCCGTGGTGCCGTCACAGTTACGGATGCTGCTCATCCGCTGGTCTCAGGAAAGCTGATGGCCACATTTCCCAAGGTTAGCGGTTACAACCTGGTTAAGCCGAAAGATAGCCACGATGTGGTGCTTGCAACGACCGGAGGAGATAGTCTCCTGGTCGCGGGCACCCACGGAAAAGCAAGGGCCCTCGCGTACATGTCGGGCATCGTTGGCAACAATGGGTGGGTGAACAATCCGATGGTCGACGGATACGAAGGAAACAACATCGACTGGGGTTGGAGTCTCGAGTCCTGGGATGGGTTCCCTTTCTTCATGGCTCGCCTGCTCTTCTGGCTATCCGGAGCTTCGAATGATGTTGTCTCGGGATTCAGCTTTCCAGAAAAAGACAATCGCCTGGTACGGCCGGTGCGGCGAACGCAGCTGGAGGCAAGCCGCGGGCCGGTGACAACTGACGGAGTAGACGAGACCATCGATATCCAGTTGAAGAACACTGGTCAGATGACGGCCCTCTTCTGTGAGCCGCATCCGTTGCTTGAATATCGAACAGACATCACGATGCTCAACAATCATGCATTTGTTCCCCCTGGTGAGGCGCGCTCGATCACGCTCCGTGCGCCCATCAAGCCGGGGCTGTCGCTGGCTCAGATCGGCTGGCAAATTTCCTGCTGGAACGCGGGGGATATTGTGATCCAGCCGAACGATGATGTTCTTCTTTCGATGGGCCGGCAGGATGCGATGTGCCGTGAATATCAAGTGACCGCAAGCGAAGGAACAATCGAGCTAAAAGGTAACCGCCCCAATTGCTCACAATTGCCGTGGCTGTTACGCGGTCCCGGACAAACGATACGTTTCTTCTTTGATGTAAGCCACGCCAAGTCCACTCGTGAAGCGCGGCTAAGGATTCATACTGCCGATCAGCATAAAGCCGAGGGCCCGTTGATCGAGGTCAGCATAAACGGCCAAATATTCGAGCAGAAGTTAAAACCTGGGCTCGGTATCCAGCTCTCCGACCCTGCGCACCTGGCCTTCCCAGCCACTGCGCAATTCACACTGCCCGCCGGGATGCTGAGATCCGGAGCCAACGTTCTTGCTGTTCGCGTATCGAATACCGCCTGGTTCACATGGGATGCGATGGACTTACTCGCTCTCCCCGAGGATACCGGCAAGTAGCCATAGGCTTCAACTCGGTGCGTCAAAGCCACTGAGCCTCACAGGAAATCGGGGATTTGGGGCCCCGGATGTTCTGTTGCCGGTACAGAAAGCCGATCATTTCTCGCTGCTCCTAATAAACAGACGAAGAGTGTGGTGCCGCACCTCCGGCGCTCGACCGCCTGCCTATGGACCCAGCCCTTCCGGGCTGGGCTGATTTTTGGCGCCGGCCCTCTGGGCCTGGATCGCAAACATCGCTTTCCCATGTTCATTGCTCCCTTAACTTGCCCCAGGCAAGTCAGCTGCTCCCACGGCACGCCCCACGGCACGCCGGGGCGGGGCGGGGCAAAGCGGGATCACAAAGGGAAGGTTCGATCTTAGACGGGTTGCTCCACT
>DASRRN010000163.1:0-5387 GCA_035695685.1 Acidobacteriaceae bacterium
ACCTTCTCCAAGGCTGACGCGCGTGACATCGATTCCGGCCAGCCGACACCAGAGGCGCCGCGAACGATCCTCGATTTGTTGGGCATTGCGCAGAAGTTGCCGCTGCAGCTGGAAGCTCGCGGCGAATTCGAATATGTGGGAAGAAAACCGCTGGGGACCGGTTGCGCGCCCGATCTGAACGCCCAGTGTGTGGGCACGTCGGTCAAAGAGTTTCGCGCCGCAGTCATCCGTCCCTTTTTAGATAGGCGTCTGGATGTCGGGGTGAATATGCTGATGGCAGGCGGCTATACCGGCCAGACGATGGAGAATTTTTACCCTTCGGCGATACAGCAGGTCGTCGGTGTTCGCATTCCCTCGTACGCCAGCGTCAATGTGACCTATAAGTTTGGCCGCTAGCGGTTTGACTCTTGGTATTCACGGAAGGCAAAGAGCTTTTCGTGGCTGGCCGGGACCACTCCTCGCCAGCACCATCAAGCCTCGCTGATTTGCAATCGCTTTAGTGTCTGACGTGCCGAAGATCCTTGCCGGAATTAGTCAGCACAAGCTTTCCTAACTCCACCCCACGAAGCGCCAGCATACTATCGGCGATCCCTTGCAGTTCCCTGCTCTTGCCTTTCATGATGACCACTTCCAGACAGTAGTGGTGATCGAGATGAACGTGGGTGGCGGCAAGAACCATCGCGCCGGCTGAATGCTGAGCCGCGGTCAGCTTCTCGGAGAGATTCGGAACGTGGTGGTCGTACACCAGCGTTAACGTGCCGACGACGGGTTTATTGGAGTCAACCGACTCCGACAGCAGCGCCTCACGAATGAGATCGCGAAATGCCTCGGAGCGGTTCTTGTAACCACGTTTGGCAATCAAGCGATCAAATTCGTTCAAGAGCCCTTCTTCGAGCGAGACGCCCGTCCTGGCCAATTCTGTCATTGTGCTACTCCGTCCTGATTGCAGTGCTCCACAGAAGCGTGGGACGCCAGGGGTGCGCACCTGGGTTTGTGGTCTTCCCCACTGCTTACAAAGACGGAGGGTCGGGGATATTAGACTTTCGATTTTGCGAGATCGTCGTCTTTGGTTTCGCGGATTGATAACAGCCCTAACAACGTTAGAAGCGCGGCCGCAGAGAGGTAGTAGCCCACGTACTGCAGCCCGTAGGTTTTCGCCAGCCAGGTGGCAATATACGGCGCCAGAGAAGCTCCGAGGATGCCGGCAATGCTGAATGCCAGCGAGCTACCCGTGTAACGCACCTGAGTGGGGAAGAGTTCGGAAATCACTGTGCCCAGCGGTCCATAGGTGAGGCCCATCAACGAGAGACCCACCACCATCATCAGCACCGCCCCAGCGGTTCCAGCGGTGAACATAGGGGCCAGCACCAGGCCGAAGATAGCGATCGCTACTGTCACCCCGAGCATCACCCGGCGGCGCCCCCGCTCCGCCAGCAGCGCCGCGATGGGAATGAACAGTGCAAAAAAGCAAATGCCGAACAACTGAATGAGCAGAAACCTCGCTCGGCTGTAGCCAAGGGCGTTGGTGCCCCAGGAGAGCGCGAAAACGGTCATAAGGTAGAAGAGAACAAACGTGGCCAGGCTCACCAGGATGCCGGCCACAAGAGCCTTGGTGTAGTCCCGAAAAACAGTCAACATCGGCAACTTGACCGGCTCGCCTCGACTTAAAGCTTCGCGGAAGACCGGCGTCTCGGTAATGGTGAGCCGCACATAAAGACCAAGAAAAACCAATACAGCACTTGCCAGGAATGGAAGACGCCAGCCAAAAGAGAAAAACTGCTTGTCAGTAAGCCATTTGGAGAGCACCAAAAAGGTGCTGCCAGAGAGCAGGAAGCCAGCCGGAGCGCCGAGTTGCGGGAACATACCGTACCAGGCACGCTTGTTGGGAGGTGCGTTCTCGATCGCCAGAAGAACGGCGCCGCCCCACTCGCCTCCCAGGCCAAGACCCTGGCCAAAGCGGCACAGCGCCAGCAGCAGTGGAGCGGCAAAGCCAATGGTTCGGTAAGTCGGCAATGCTCCAATGGCGACGGTGGATATGCCCATCGTCGACAGCGCTATAACCAGCGTGGTCTTGCGGCCAATACGATCGCCAAAGTGGCCGAACAGCGCGGAGCCAACCGGCCGCGCCAGGAACGCGATGCCAAAGGTAGCCAGCGACTCAAGGGTGGCTGCGGCCGGGTCAGACCCGGGGAAAAATAGCCTGGGAAAAACCAGCACTGCCGCGGTGGCGTAAATATAGAAATCGAAGAACTCAATGGTGGTCCCAATCAAGCTGGCAAACAGCACCTGGCGCGGGCTATTCACAGGCATGCCTGTCCTGGGGTGGGTGGTGCTCATCCAATCTCCGGTTTCCAGCTCAAACTCGTGTGTTTCGCTTTTCTATGCTAACCCCTCCGCACCATCCATGGCCGAGTCACTTCGCCCCGCTGTGCATCCATCACTTGAACTCTCTCGGATTTTCGACTGGTCAGCGACCACCAAGGGCACGCCGGTATCTGAGCGAAACATGGCCGGATCAGTGGTCCGACCGCCTGGAACAACTAGAAGATCAACTAGAATAGGATCATTCCCATGAGCCAGACTCAAGCCGTCTCTGCTGCAGCCGCCGGAACCGTCACCCTGGGTGGCGACCTCACCGTCAACCGCCTGGGCTATGGAGCCATGCGCATTACCGGCAAAGGAATCTGGGGCCCTCCCGACGACAAGGCCGCAGCACTTGCCACACTCCGACGCGCCGTTGAACTGGGCGTCAACTTCATCGACACCGCAGATTCCTACGGCCCCAACGTCTCAGAAGAACTGATCGCCGAGGCGCTCTACCCTTATCCTGCTGGAGTGGTGGTCGCCACCAAGGGCGGGTGGGAACGCTGTGGACCTGCGCAGTGGCTGCACAATGCCAGTCCCAAGCACCTTACCGAAGCCGTCGAAGGCAGTCTTAAGCGGTTGCGCCTGGATCGTATCGATGTCTACCAACTGCATGTTCCTGATCCGGCCGTCTCCTACGATGCTTCGATGGAAACGCTGGCCAGGCTGCGCGAGCAAGGTAAGATTCGCCACGTCGGCCTCTCCAACGTAACCCAGGAACACGTTGAGCGCGGGCGCAAAATCGTCCCTATTGTCTCGGTGCAAAATCGCTATAGTTTTGCCGACCGTGAGTGGGACTACCTGGTCAATTATTGCGAGCAGCACGGTATCGCGTTCCTGCCCTGGGCTCCCCTGGGACAGAACAGGAAGGCGCTCGAGATCCTGGAAAAGATTGCCAAGGAACTCGGCGCGACCACATTGCAGACCGGGCTCGCCTGGTTGCTCAAGCGGTCCAGGATTATCCTGCCCATCCCGGGAACTTCTTCTCCTGCCCACGTGGAGGAGAACATCGCCGCGGCGGCATTGGAGCTTCCCGAGGCTGCATTCAAAGAGCTCTCAAGCGTCACTCCACCGCCGGTTAGCTACCGCGGCTGATCAGGACCAGACATGAAGACTTATCGCATCGCCACCGTGCCGGGAGATGGAATTGGTAAGGAGGTTGTGCCTGCCGGGCGGAAGATCCTGGAAGCGCTCGGCGGCGGTTCCTTTAGCTTCCAATTTGAGAATTTCGAGTGGGGTGGAGATTATTACCGCCAACATGGCGTAATGATGCCGGAGAACGGACTCGACAGCCTGCGCGGCAAAGACGCCATCCTGTTTGGGTCCGCCGGCGACCCGCTTATTCCCGACCACATCACCCTGTGGGGTCTGCGGCTCAAGATTTGCCAGGGCCTCGATCAATATGCCAACGTACGGCCCACGCGCATTCTTCCCGGGATCGATGGACCGCTGAAGCGTTGCAAAACGGAAGACCTGAACTGGGTGATCGTGCGTGAGAACACCGAGGGCGAATATTCCGGTGTAGGCGGCCGGGCTCATCAGGGCCACCCCATTGAGGTAGCGACGGACTTATCTTTGATGACGCGCGCGGGGGTCGAGCGTATCCACCGCTTTGCCTTCCGGCTGGCTCAATCCCGTCCGCGCAAGCTGCTGACCGTGATTACCAAGAGCAACGCGCAGCGTCACGCGATGGTGATGTGGGACGAGATTGCGACCCAAATCGCCGCGGAGTTTCCTGATGTCACCTGGGACCGGGAATTAGTCGATGCGGCCACCGCACGCATGGTCAATCGCCCCGCGTCGCTGGATACGATTGTTGCCACCAATTTGCACGCCGACATATTGAGCGATCTCGCGGCCGCGCTGGCCGGCAGCCTGGGCATTGCACCCACTGCCAACATCAACCCCGAACGGATCTATCCATCGATGTTTGAACCGATCCATGGATCGGCCTTCGACATCATGGGCAAAGGTTGGGCAAACCCGGTGGGGACTTTCTGGTCGGCAGTCATGATGCTGGAACACCTGGGTGAGGTCGATGCTGCCGCCCGGGTCATGAAAGCCATCGAACACGTCACCGCGAACCCCTCTCTGCACACCCGCGATCTTGGCGGTACCGCTTCCACGGCCCAGGTAACCGAAGCAGTCTGCGCCCAGATTGCCGCCACTGCCAACAGCGATCTGACGACAGCCTGATCCATAGTTTGACCGTCACATCTTGACAATCAAGATGAACGGATACTATCGTTGCGTTCATGGATCGAGAGAATACCGACGAGAATACCGCTGTTATCCAGAATACCGACGTTATCCAGGGAACGCTCGACATGCTCATTTTGAAGACGCTGAGCCTCGAGCCGATGCATGGTTTCGGCATCGCCCGCCGGGTGGAACAGATCTCCCGGGGCGTCTTCAAAGTGAACCCGGGATCGCTTCTTCCTGCGTTAGAGCGGCTCAAGCGGGCGGGATGGCTGGATGCGGAATGGCGGCAGACGGAGAACTCCCGCCGGGCGAAGTTTTATACCCTCACGCGCGCGGGGAAAAAACAGCTGGAGATCGAGACCGCGGACTGGACCCGTCGCGCCTCCGCGATTGCCCGGCTTTTGAAAGCCGAGGGCTAGCCACATGTCTGTGTGGCGGCACCTCACGCGCGGTCTCGAAGTACTCCTCCGTCGACAAGCCGCCGATCAGGATGTTGCCGACGAGGTGGAGCACTACCTGGACCAGGCTACTGCTTCGTTGATGGACGGCGGGCTGTCTCGTGAAGATGCGCGGAGGGCTGCACGTCTGGAATTGGGCAGCGCGAGCGGCGCTCGCGAACAGGTGCGCTCTTACGGTTGGGAGCATGCGATCCAGACACTGCTCAACGACGTGCACTATGCGGCCCGGCAACTGTTCCACAATCCCGGCTTTGCGCTGGTGACCACACTCACACTGGCGCTGGGAATCGGCGCCAGCACGGCGATCTTCAGCGCCGTGAACCCGATCTTGTTCGAGCCACTTCCGTATCCACATGCCAGTCA
>DASRRN010000164.1:0-3157 GCA_035695685.1 Acidobacteriaceae bacterium
AACAAGATCGAAATCCCGGCAAAAGAGATGCCATCGACCGTGTTGAGTCCATACAGGACGCGGCGTAGCAGGTAAGAGGCTCCAACCGCAAGGCACATGCCGACGAGCAATCCCGCTAGCACGGGCCGCGTGCTTTCGCGCAGCATGAGGCCGAGGATGTCTTGCTTGCCCGCGCCGAGAGCGATACGGATGCCGACTTCACGGGTACGCAGGACTACCACATAGCTGATAGTGCCGTAGATGCCCATCGATGCCAGCAGCAGACCGAACAGGCCGACCGTGGACGCTATGGCGGCTGCAGTGCTGGGGATGGCGAAGGTCGGCGTCAGGCGAAATATCTCCGCGAGGGTGTCAGCGTGTGCCACTAAGTCGGGATCTACGGACGAGATCACGGAGCCGAGCGCGCCAATCACTTGCGTAGGGTCAGACGTGGTGCGGATGAGGATCGGGTAATCCTGGAGACGGTCTTCAGGCAACGGTAGATAGACCTGCACGGTGTCGCTGCCGTCAAGGTTAAGCCCGCGCGTGTTGCGGGCAATGCCGGTGACCTGGTAGGCCGGACCGTCGGGGAGCACTTCGTTCTTGCCATGGAACTGCCCGTCGGTGCCCAGGCGGAGGGTACGGCCGATGGGGTTCTGGCCTGGCCAGAACTGTTTCGCTGTCGACTCGCTGACGATGACAGAGGGTTCAGGTTGGCCGGCCTGCGATCGAAAGCCTCGGCCGAAGAGCAGGGGAATACCGAGCGTCTGGAAGTAGTTCGGCTGAACATAATCGTATTCGACGAGCCCCCGCCCGGTTTGAGCCGAGGCGTTGTCCGTATGCAGCGAGACGGCGGCATAGCGAAGTCCATCGCCGAGTGGTGCGCGTGCGGTAGTGACGGCAATGACTCCGGGCACCGCGTAGAGCCGGGTGCGAAGCTCACGAACCAGGGCAACCTTGCGATCCGCAGTGTATTTCGGTCCCTCTGGAAACTGAAGATCAAGGTCAACAACCTGTTTGATGTTGTATCCGGGGTCCATCTTGAGCAAATGAAGGGAACTGCGGATCAACAAGCTTCCAGCGATCATAAGCACCAGGGCGACCGCGACCTGGGCCGCGATGAGGAAGTCGCGGAGCCGCCGGCTGCGAAACGGAGAAGTTACCGCCTTAGCTTTGAGCGCTGAAGAGAGGGCGGAGTGGGAGGTTTCCAGCGCCGGGGCGAGCCCGAACAGAACCCCGGCAACCAAAGAGATGGCAAAGACGTAGGCGAAGACTCCGAGGTCGGGAGTCATCTGGTAAACGATCGTGCCAAATTCGGCGGGTATGTTCGCGGAGAACAGGGCCACCAATGCGTCCAACAATGCCCAGGTGAAGAGGAGGGCGACTACACCTGCGAGCAGACCGAGTAGGGCGCTTTCTGTCAACAACTGCCGGACCAGGCGTAACCGGCTAGCGCCAAGCGAGAGGCGCATGGAGAGTTCATTTTGGCGGGATGCCGCGCGGGCGAGTTGCAGGCCGGCAACATTGGCGCACGCGATCACCAGCACCATTCCGGCTGCGGCCATGATGAGGAGAATAGCGAAACGCAATCCGCCATATTGCTTGAGAGGGATGGGAAAAGGAGAGCCCGGCCAGAGTAGTGCGGAAGCGGGTTTACCCAACTCGGAGTGAGGGTCGTGCAGGGTACGGAGGCGGCCGGCAAGCAGGGTCATTTCCGCTTGCGCCTGGGTGAGGTTGACGCCGGGACCGAGGCGAGCAAAGAGCCGGCAGCACTGGTTTTCCCGGTCGTGCAGCAAATTATCGCTTGGGTGAACCAAGGGCTCCAGGCTGAGCGGCAGCCAGAAATCAGGCACCAAAAAACCACTGGTACCTACGAAGTCGTGTGGCGTGATGCCGACTATGGTAAAGGCGGTCCCATTGAGGCGGATGGTTTTGCCAAGAAGCGCGGGATCTCTGCCGAACCGCTTCTGCCAGTAATTTTCGCTGATGAGGACTTCGGGGAAGGCTGCAAGGGATGAAGTATCTTCAGCCTTGAAGGTGCGGCCGCGCAACGCCGCGACGCCGAGAACCGAGAAGTAGTTTTCAGAGACTGCGGAGGTGGCGGCGAATTCTGCATTGCTGGCGCTGCCCGGCAGCAACCCCAGTCTTCCTACGAGCGAGCCGGCGCTAGAACTGCGCTCGCTGACCACGCCACCTGCGCCAGAAAAGGTCAGCAGCTCGGCGTTGCGTACGGCGATCAAGCCACTGAAGGAATGCAGGCCATCCCGATATGCTTCGTAGTCGGGATAGCTGAAATACGGGTCAGTAGCGCCGGAGTGACGAACCAACGCGAGGTTTACCATTTTGCCGGGATCTCGCGCATCAAGAGATAGCGCGAAAAACGCCTTATACGCGGTAAGGACGGCGGTATTGATCCCGATGCCGACCGCCAGGGCACTCACCGCAACGATGGTGAACCCGGCATTGCGGCATAACATGCGGGCTCCATAGCGCAAGTCCTGGAGGATGGTCTGGGGCAGGATCATCAGGTCAACCTCGCTCATCTGCTCGCGCCACAGACTCAAATTGCCAAAGCGCAGCCGAGCCGCACGGCGAGCTTCCGCACGCGGCATGCCCTGCTCGACGTTCCATTCCTCCCGCATAGAGAGGTGGAACCGAAGCTCTTCCTCTTGCTCTTGAGCGAGCGCCTTCCTTCGAAAAAGCGCGCGTACGCGACAGATCCATGGCATGGTGAGTCTCCTGGTCTTACGTTGATTCGAAATTCAATACGAGCGCCACACCATCGGTGATCTTCCGCCAGTTTTCCTGCTCGGTTTTTAGCTGTTTGCGCCCCAGCGCAGTAAGACGATAGAAGCGCGCACGGCGATTGTTTTCACTCACGCCCCACACTGAAGCGATCAGTCGTTCCTGCTCCATACGATGAAGTGCAGGGTAGAGCGATCCTTCTTCGACCCGCAAAATCTCGTTTGATGTTTGCTGGATGTGCAGCGTAATGCCCCAGCCATGCATAGGACCTTGCTCGAGGCTTTTCAGAACTAGAAGAGCCAGCGAGCCCTGAAGGTTGTCATTCTTTGTTTTTGCCACCGCATAATGCTCCTCCCCTAGCTATCTATAGAAGAGTGCCGGCATGCGGGTGTCAAGTCAAGTACATTCGTGATCGGAGCCCAAAAGGGCAGGC
>DASRRN010000165.1:0-8062 GCA_035695685.1 Acidobacteriaceae bacterium
CCGATAACTCCCCCGAACAGAAGTGCTCGTCTGCTGACGGAATTCTCCCCGTCCAAATTCACTTGTTCTCTGTCTCGCACGCTCAACTCCCTCGCTGGTTCCCCCACCCAAGTTGTCGCGATATGGTGCTCTGCTCTTCAAGACTCAACCGTCTTATGACAAGGATATTTTCAGCGCCGCTGCATAGTCGTTGCTGGGGCGATAGCGCTTTGGCAGCTCCGCACGCAAGCCGTCACTGCTTTGGTTCCACTTGAGCTTTTCGTCTGTGCCCAGTAGCTGGACGTTTCCGATTCGTCCGGGTTGGGTCGCACTTGCGGTGCCGAGTGCCTTGACCACGAAGGCATCCCCCGGCCAGCCCAGAACGATCGCGTACACAACTGTATTGGCTTTGTTACGCGTAAACCGGATGTCCTTTACCCCCAGCTTGTTGACGCTGGTGCCCTCCATTTCGCCGCTCTTGACCATGTCGGGACCTTCGCCATAGATCTTCCATGGCCGGGTCTCGTAGATCGCCTCACCGTTGATCTTCATCCAGGCCGCGATCTGATCAAGGACGGCGAGTTCCTTACCGTCGATGGTGCCATCGGGCTTGCCGGGGAGGTTCAGGATGAAAGTGCCGTTCTTACTTACGGTGTCGATGAGCCAATGAATAACATCGCGCGGCGGTAGATAACCGCCATACTCTCCTGGTTGATCAAACAGACTGCGCTTGTAATGCCAATCTCCAATGCAGGTCTCAGACTGCCAGGTATAGGGCATGATCTGGCTGGTCAAACCGCGCTCATAATCGGCAACCAGACCCTTTGCCAGGCGGTCCGGCACCTGCTTGACGTTGAGAATGGCTTCCATCTTTCCGCCATGTGTCTTGAGGTTGTGGTTATAGAAATATGCGCCAATGTTCATGCCACCCCAGCCCAGCGGCAGCAGGGAGTTGTCGAAATACAGCAGGTCAGGGTCGTGTTGATCGATCAGATCGCGGGTACGATCGTAGAAGTTCTTCACGTACGAAATGTCGGGCAGGGCATCGAAGGGGTGCTTCGGTCCATAGAGCCGTTGCGGATCGAATCCCTGCCACCATTGGTTTTTGCCCTCGGCCTCGGTTAGATCACCATCGTAGGGCACGCCAGCCGACGGGCCCGTTTTACTCGCATCATGCGAAGTTTGAAACCACCACCAGTTGCGGGCCTGGTGCACTGTAACCCCGAATCGCATGTCCTGCTTGCGCGCGGCTGCGGCCCAGGTGCCGATCACGTCGCGATGCGGACCGATTTTGATGGAGTTCCATGGTTGATGTTTGGAGTTCCACGTATCCAGGCCATCATGATGGTTGGCGAGCGCAATAAACAGTTTGGCTCCCGCGTTTTTATACCGTTGAATCAGCTCTTCGGGTTCCCAATTCAGCAGCGTCCACTGAGGACAAAGATCCTTGTATCCGAATGTGGATGGAGGACCATAGTGTTTCACTTGAAATTTATATTCGTCGGAACCCTCCATGTACATGTTTCGCGCATACCAGTCGCCCGCTTCGGGAACACATTGAGGACTCCAGTGCGCCCAAACACCGAACTTCGCATCTCGATACCACTCCGGGGCGTCATATTGCATCAGGGAATCCCAGGCTGGCTTATAAGGACCCTCGCCGCTCAGGTCTGGAATCGGCGCGTTCATCGGCACCCCATCCCACGAACCCCCAGGAACAGGCAAAGCGGGCGCCTCGCCCCAGGCGGTTGGTTGCCAGTTTTTCTCGTCGAGCTTTACCTTTACAAACTTGCCGTCTTGCAGCGCATAAAAAACTCTTTGGTCTGCCGGGGTGGCGCAAAATCTTGCGTAATCCATGGTAAATGTATTGAAACCGTTCAGTGGCGTAGACTGCGTCAGTTCATTGGTTTGCCCTACTGCAGGCACAACCGCCGATGCAGCTGCCGCCGCGATCAGTTTGCAAAAGTCTCTCCGCCGCATGGTTACCGTCCTATGGGATCGAAAGGTTCGTCCACTTCTTTGGATTCTCCCAACGCTCCCAGGGGGGCCTCCCCTCTGGAGTCACAGCTGTTGCAGCGAGGCCTCCCGCTCCCCGCCGAATATATAGATCAAGCGATTATCGTGTCAACGGCTCAGCTGGGGTCTCCCCTGGGGGGTTCCGTTGTTTCTTTGGATCATCCAATATCTGGCGTCTCGAAAGGCTGGATTTTGTTATTGGTCAGGCCTGCATTTTTCGAATTTAACGCGTATCGAGTGACGGTTTGTCGATGGGAAGGGAATAGGCCGCGCTGGCAATGACTCCAAGTGCCTCACCGGCGATCGTCTGTAACGTATCCGGATCGTCTGGCAGAGCCACATGATTAAGGTAGATGGCGAAGGCCAGATGTTGTCCGCTCGGTGTTGTTGTATAGCCGGCAAGGCCCTTGCCTACAAGCATGATCTGCATGTTGAGCAGGTCGAAGGAGTCGAAGGTGCCAGTCTTGGCGACGACTCGGCCGACAGCTGGTGAATCCCGCTGGATGCCTGCCAGGGTGCCGTCGCGTCCAAGGATTGGCAGTGCCTTCTGAAATATAGGAAAGATGGGCTGGGCAGCCATGTAGGCCAGATAGTGCACCATGAAGTCCGGGGTGTAGTATGCCGAGGCTGCGCCACCGGCACCGTCCGCCTGCGATGCGCCCGAAAGGTCGAGACCGGCCGTGGTCAGAAAGTCATGCTCCAGCGCGAATCCCTTTTGATCGACCTTGGTCGTAGCCTTGCCCACGATGGCGCCCAGGGTGTAGGGCATCATACTGGCATGCAGGTTTTGGCTTACCTTGAGCGTTACTTTTACCTCCTCTGCCAGCGGAGCCGAGACATGTTCAGCTACCTGGTGCCGGCTGTTGTAGAAACTCTTATAACGTGTCGCGTCCGTTGTAGTCGCAGGCTTGCCGGTGACCTTCACCTCGCAGGCCGTGAGAGCCGCGGTCAGGGCCTCGGCGGCGAATCGCGAAGGGCTGGCCACTGGATAACCATAGATACGAGGTTTACTTGTCTGTGCGATGGCTCCGCTCAGCACTACGGTCTGGGTACCATCGGCATTGTCGGTTGTCTGGGGATCATTCAGTAAGGTCTTGCTGCCGGCAGCAGTGACAATCTTATTGTCGAAATGGATGTAAGGTACCCGCAGAGAATAGGAGAGCCTGGCGGGTGCGCCTATCGCTGTACCCGGTTGGATGGTCACATCGATCACGTTATCGTTCACCGCAATTGGCGAGATCACGACGCCGGTGCCCAACTCGCGTTCGCCCTCGGGGAAGAGGCTGACATCGACGACCACGCTACCCTCGACGCGTTTGATGCCTGAAGCCACAATCTGTTTGGCAAACTCCTCCATGACAATCAGAGGATCGCCTGGAACGAGGCGGGAGTCTGGGCCGCCGTATGAATGATCTTCATCAGCGAAGGCCAGGGTGCCGTCAGGCTGCATGCGGTTTGAGAGATTTGGATCGCCGCTCGCAACCAGAACGAGGTCGCCCCTCAACTTTCCGTTTCCATCGACCTCACCCGTGCGGTAGACAAAGGTGTGGAAACGGTAGTCTGGTCCGAGCAAATGCAGCGCCGTCCCTTCGGTTAAAAGCTTAGTCGTCGAGCCCGGGGTGAACAACTTATCGCCGTTCAGGGCGAAGAGCGGCTTCTGGGTGTCCAGGGAGTAGACTTCGATGCCGAAAAGCGCGTGACGATAGAGTGGCCGGCTGATAACCTGCTGCACCGCTTCACTGAAGGTTTGCGGTGCAGAACCCTGCGCAGCCGCAATAAGCGTGCAGAATGCTGTGCAGGCTAGCGGACCCATCCATGCGATTTTGCTCATTTTGCAGCCTTCATCCTGGAGAAATGTGCCCTTTCGGTCTAAGTAGTGACGGGATGTTACAGATGTAGTCCGATCCGGAGCTGATGCTCAGTTTGATGTGACGACCGGCAAATGTCAATCGAGTGATGGATCGGATTGGATGAGCCATATCTGCAATGCGCCGTCTAGTCAACCGAGCAATCGTCCGGACAGGATGAGAAGCTGGCGCGCTTGCCTGCGACCCGCGAGGGCTGTATGCTCGACGGCGAGATATGCAATGGGCGAACCAATAGCAGTAACAGGACGCTTCGTAAAGCATTGTCTTGTCTTTGCGGCGTTATGGATGGCAGTCATCCCAGCTAAGACGCAGTCCACGACAGCTCCTGTAGCGAACTGGACTTTCGATGATCAGCGCGGGAACACCGTGCACGATAGCGTGAGCGGTCACGAGAGTCCGATCCTGAACAACTATAAGTGGGTGAAAGGCGTCTCCGGGGATGGTTTGAAGTTCGACGGATTTACAACCGTGATCGAACTGGCTTCGAAGGATGCTCCCAAGGTTGGGCCGGGTTTCACCATTGAGTCCTGGATCGCCATGCAATCCTATCCCTGGAATTGGGTGCCTATCATTGACCAGCACAGGGACGAGGCATCCGGCTACTTCTTCGGAATCGATGCGGAAGGACGGCTGGGACTTCAGCTTTCCGTGTGGGGCGTCTGGAATATTTGCCGGTCAAACGTTCGTTTACCGTTGCACCGCTGGACGCATGTTGCCGCAGTTTACGATCCAAAGACCGGCGTAATCCTCTACGTTGATGGCAAGCCGGCGGGGCAGCTGCCCGCCACCGGCGACTTCATTCCCCCCACCGATACCCCGTTCCGGATTGGCAGGAATCTCAAGGATCTGCCGCCGGTAGCCCTGGTTCGCCCCAAAGCATCCTTTCCTGCGCTCTACTCCTTCGACGGTATTCTCGACGATCTGCGGATTTATGATCGCCCTCTTTCCTCGGCGGAAATCGCCTCCGTCTACACCCCAGCTGTCGCAAGCGCGGAGCCTGAGCTGGCCAAGCGTCGATGGCCCGTACTTCCCGGGGAAGCGTCTCACCTGAAAGCCGTATACGCCGATCTGCATCTTTATCCCGAATGGGATGCGTTGTGGCGGACCGGACCGGCCAGCGACGTCGTAGTCAGCTTTAAACATCTACCTTTCCATTATGTGTTTTGGCGCGGCGCTAATTTTGGGCCGAACATGGTTACCGAAAACGGCATCTGGATGAGCGATCAAAGCTTCGAGGCCAGTACAAGTATCGGCACCGCGGAGCATATGAACGACAAGCACAATATGCATGCGAGCATCAGCATTCTCGAGACAACGGACGCACGGGTGCTGCTTCATTGGCGCTATGCGCTGGTCGACGTGACCGGCGGATTTGCGGGGATCGATCCGGAGACCGGTTGGGGAGACTGGGTAGACGAATATTTCTATATCTACCCCGATGGTGTCGCGGTGAGGCATGGCATCATTCACGGCAAGCGCAAGAAATACAGTTTCACTGAACCCACCCTGCTTCTGGAGCCCGGTAAGAAACCAGAAGACTACATTTCCTTGCAGGCTGCGTCCGTCGTTAACAGTAAAGGCGAGAGCCGCACTTACTCATGGGATCCGGTTTCCCCTCCGTTCCCATTTCCAGACCAGCCGCCCGATGCCAACATTGCCGTCGTGAATCTGCATTCGAAATACAAACCTTTCTACATCTATAAGGAGGGCACCGCTCTGGGTCCCTATGGGTGGCCCCCCGAGCTGCGGCCCCAGTATTCGCATTTCCCGGTGTGGGACCATTGGCCGGTCAACCAGATACCTTCCGATGGACGGTTTGAGCTTTTCCCCGACCATTATGCCAGTGCAGCGATCATGTCCCCAAATCCCAATGCCGTGTGGATCGAGGGCCCGGGTCCAACCAAGAGCACCTACTTTCTATTTGGTCTTAGCGATGCTTCGGTCGAAGAGCTGGCCCGGTTGGATCGATCATGGTTGCATCCTCCCAATCTAAAAATGGCAGACAACAAGATTGCGGCAACCTATGATCCAGCACAACGCGCCTATCTGTTGACTGGCGGCCCTGCAGGTGGCAAGGGCGCGCAGATCAGGTTCACCATCGAGGCGAACGAATCCTCTCCCGTGGTCAATCCCGCCTTCCTCATCAAAGGGTGGGGCCAGTTCCCGCCGGTGGTTCACGTCGATGGCGTCTTGATGGGGGAAGGGGAAGTCGAGGCAGGTTTCCTCAATACCCTGAGCGGATCGGATCTTGTGCTCTGGCTTCGCAAAGCCGGGACAAATCCAATGCAGGTGTCCATCACCGCAAAACAATAGCGGTCGGAAATCCTATTCGATCCGGCTCTAAACCAGCGAAGATATCAGACTAGGAAGCCGGGGCAGGATTCCCAGGTGTTTTTAATGGATGGACCAATCTAGAGATGTCAAGCTGTGCGGCGCTCAGGGGCGCAGGCATTCATCTGGGTTACGCATACGAAAGCCTCGCACTTTACCTTGACAACGGCCCATCGGTCATCATAGTCTACGTCGGTAAAGTTGGCTCGTCCAATGCGCCGTCGAATTCTGTCCAGTGCGTTGTCGTGCAGCAAGGCCGAGTTCGCACCGGTCCTGGCGTGCTTGCTCTCCGTCCTTCTTTTCGCGTGCAAGGTTTCGGCGCAAACGGCAACACCCGTGGCGCACTGGAGCTTCGACGAAGCCGACGGCGATGTAATCCATGATTCAGTCGGGCATGCAAACGGAAAGATCACCGGAGTATACAAACACGTCAGCGGTGTCTTGAGCAATGGACTGCGGCTCGATGGAGAAACCTCTGGGGTAACGGTGGCGGCTGCGAACGCGCCTCGTCTGAAGACTTCATTCACCATCGACGGCTGGATTGCAATCAACGCCTATCCATGGAACTGGGTTCCAATCGTTGACCACCGCCGGGAGGAACAGGCCGGCTATTTTTTTGGCATCGATTCCTTCGGGCATCTCGGCTTTCAGCTTTCCGCTAACGGGGTATGGCAAACCCTGATTTCCCCGGAACGGCTCCCACTCAAACGATGGTCGCACGTTGCTGCCACCTTCGATGAGTCGAAGGGAATGACACTCTATATCGATGGGAAAGCAGCGGGCGAACTCAAAGTGCAGCCTCCATTCACCTTCGCGGCCGATGCGGACCTACTCATCGGTCGCGTCAGGCAGCCACTTCTCCCCGCGCAATGGATCCATCCGAGGTACGCGGTCTGGTATTCCTTCGATGGCATTCTCGACGAACTAAAAATCACCGAAGGCGCACTCTCCCGCGATGAAATGGCCAGCGCCTATGCGCAGGTTCATCCCCCGGCCGGCGACGTCCTGCCTTATCCTGCGTTACCTTCCGGGCCGCCGGCAGTTGGGCCATTTGGAGCGTTCTATACCACCTTAAAGTACGACGAACTATGGGATGCGCCCCGCCGCGTGGGACCAGATTCGGACGTAGTGGTGCGGTTTGACCAGTCGCCAATACGGCTCGTTTCCTGGCAGGGGACGAACTATATACCTGCCTGGGTAACAGACAACGGCAAGTGGTATTCCGATGAATTTGTCGAAACCGGAGGTTTGCCGGGCTGTCCGGATGGTGAAGATTGTGAGCCGATGTCGGACAAGCAGAACATCTACTCTCACGTGCGGGTCCTGGAAAGTACTCCGGCGCGTGCGGTGGTCCACGTCCGCTACGGGCAATGTGAAGTGGAGCACTCCATCTGCGCTAATCCCGACCCTTATACCGGTTGGACGGACTGGGCGGATGATTACTACACCGTGTATCCGGATGGCGTGGCGGCCAGGAAGACGGTTGCCTGGACTTCTAACTTCAAGACGTGGCATGAATTCCAGGAGACCATCATTATCAATCCACCGGGTACCCGGCCGGAAGACAACATTCAGACCGACGCTCTGACTTATGTCAACATGAAGGGTGAGACCCACACTTATTCGTGGGAGCATCCGCCAGGCACCGTTTCCCAACCGGCCGATGCAAACATCCAGGTGGTAAACCTGAAATCAAAGTGGAAACCATTCCAGATCGTCTCGCCATTGCACCCGCTGCTATCAACTTATACCGGCGAAAAATCGTATTCGCTCTTTGAGTGGTGGAATCACTGGCCTGTTGCCCAGGTGAAGTCGAGCGGCATTTCCGCGGTTGCCCCTGACCGTCCGTCGCACACATCGCTGTCGCA
>DASRRN010000166.1:0-10629 GCA_035695685.1 Acidobacteriaceae bacterium
TCCGGATGCAACAAAACTTTACGTAAGCACCGGCCGAGGCCACCAGGTATTCACCGTCGACACAGCCACCAACAAAGTTCTGGGGTCGGTCGAAGTCGGAGCGCGCCCCTGGGGCATAGCGCTCTCCCTCGACGCCAAGACGTTGTATTCGGCCAACGGTCCTTCGAATGACGTCTCAGTCGTCGACCTCGCCACAAACACCGTGACCAGGAAAATCAAAGCCGGCAAGGGACCCTGGGGCCTGGTCGTCTTAGCGCGATAACTTGGATGTTTCACAGGAAGCGCGACTTTCGCGCGGTCAGTGGGCTGATGCCTTCTATCAGGGCCCGACTTTAATCGGGCCAGACCCCCAAAGATCTGGGCTTTAGAGGGTGTGCGAGAACCGGAAGAGAAACAGCAGGTCCCTCCACTTCGCTACCCCGAATTTCCTGTAGAAGTTGGTGGCGTTGGCGAGCACCATGCGCCTTTCTTTAATGAAAGGCGCACGCGCGGGTTTGTCTAACGCAGCGAGGCAGGAAATCCGGGTACGCTCCGGTCGGGATGACAATTCTATTCAGACTATTCAGATCTATTCCTCTGGCCGCTTTTGGGCATTTTCCTTGCAACAAAATGTGTCATCCCGACCGGAGCGCAGCGAAGTGGACCTGTCCCGGCGTGCCGCGGAGGGACCTGCTGTTTCGTTTCAGTTCTCACGCCCCCTCTTTAGCCCACTACTAGCTTGCGGCCAATTGCCGCAACACATACTGCAGGATCCCGCCATTCTCGAAGTAGAGAATCTCCTGCGGGGTATCAATACGCACCGTTGCGTTGAAATGCTTCTTAACCCCCGCACCGTCCGTAGTTTTTACTTTCAGCGTGCGGCCCTGGGCAAATTTCTGCTCCAGCATCCGCCGAATTCCCTCCAGATCAAACACTTCCTCACCCGTGAGCCCAAGCGATTCGGCACTCTCACCATCCTCAAACTGCAACGGCAGAATGCCCATCCCTACAAGGTTCGAACGATGAATACGCTCATAGCTCTGCGCGATGACCGCCCGCACACCCAGCAAGCGTGGTCCCTTAGCCGCCCAATCACGGGAAGACCCAGACCCATATTCCTTGCCGGCAATAATCACCAGCGGTATACCGCGTTCTGCATACTTCACCGAGGCGTCGAAGATGCTCATGCCCTCACCCTCGGGAAGCAGGCGAGTGACCCCGCCCTCTGTTCCTGGAGCCAGCTTGTTCCGCAGCCGCACATTGGCAAACGTGCCCCGCACCATCACCTCGTGATTGCCGCGTCGGGATCCGTACGAATTGAAGTCCGTGTGTTTCACCCCATGCTCAACCAGGTATTTGCCCGCGGGTCCGTTTAGTTTGATGGAGCCGGCTGGAGAAATGTGATCAGTAGTGACACTGTCCCCCAGAACCGCCAGCACCCGGGCGCCCTTGATATCGCCAACCGGCGCCGGCTTGGCAGGCATGCCGTCAAAATAAGGCGCCTTGCGGATGTAGGTCGAATCGGGCTCCCACTGATAAGTATCCCCGGTAGGGAACTTGAGGTTCTGCCAGTTCTGATCACCATCCGTGACAGTTTCATATTCCTTGCTGAAGATCTCAGCATCAATGGCCGACGCGATGGTGCTGTTTACTTCTTCTTGTGTGGGCCAAATATCCTTCAGGTAGACCGGCTTCCCGTTTGTATCCTTGCCCATCGGTTCGGCTTCGAAATTATGGCCAATGTTTCCCACCAGCGCGTAAGCCACCACCAGCGGCGGCGACATGAGGTAGTTCGCCCGCACTTCCGAATTGATACGGCCCTCGAAGTTACGGTTTCCGCTCAACACCGACACCGCGACCAGTCCATGGTCGTCAATCGACTTGGAGACGTCGGTAGGCAAAGGGCCGGAGTTGCCGATGCAGGTGGTGCAGCCATAACCGACCACTTGAAAGCGCAGCTTATCCAGCGCGTCGAGCAGTCCGGCCTTCCGGTAGTAATCCGTCACCACGCGCGAGCCGGGCGCCAGCGAAGTCTTGACCCAGGGCGGCACTCTCAATCCCTTTTCTGATGCCTTTTTGGCCAGCAACCCGGCGGCAATCATAACCGACGGATTGGAGGTGTTGGTGCAACTGGTGATCGCTGCGATCACGATGGATCCATGGTTCATGTAGGGATCGACATCCACTCCGAAGCGCTCCTTGACCGTGGTGGCAGGTCCTTTCTCGTGAGTCGACTTCTCACCGCCATTGGGCCAGGTGTGGCCGCCCTCGCCTTCCCAGCGCATGGTTTGCCGTTCCTTCCGATCCGCTGCGCTCGGCCCCAGCAACCCTGGCAGTTGCTGCTGAAAGCTGGGGCCAGTCTGAGAAAGCGGCACCCGGTCCTGCGGTCGCCGCGGTCCGGCAACGCTGGGCTCGACCGTCGAAAGGTCAAGATGGGTGGTCTGCGTATACTCTGCCTCCGCTGAATGAGAAGTGTGAAACCATCCTTGTTCTTTGGCGTACGCCTCCACCAGCTTGATCTGCTCCACGCTGCGCCCGGTCAATCGCAAATAACGCAGGGTCTCCGCATCGATAGGGAAAATTCCGCACGTTGCGCCATACTCCGGTGCCATGTTGCCGATTGTGGCCCGGTCCGCGAGGCTCAGTTCGCTCACTCCTGAGCCATAAAACTCGACAAACTTGCCCACTACGCCCAGCTTGCGCAGCATCTCGGTCACGGTCAGCACCAGGTCGGTGGCCGTAGCTCCCTCGCGCAGCTTGCCCGTCAGCTTGACGCCAACCACCTGCGGCACCAGCATTGAAACCGGCTGGCCTAACATGGCGGCTTCGGCTTCAATGCCCCCAACGCCCCATCCCAGCACCCCCAATCCGTTGATCATGGTGGTATGAGAGTCGGTGCCTACCAGTGTGTCGGGATACGCTCGAAGCACACCGCCCTTGGCCTGCCCCGGCTGGCCGTGGGTAGTCGTGGTAAATACTACCCGGGCCAGGTACTCCAGGTTGACCTGGTGGCAGATGCCCATGCCCGGCGGCACGGTTGAGAAGTTGCGAAATGCAGTCTGGCCCCACTTGAGAAAGGCATAGCGCTCGCGGTTGCGCTGGAACTCGAGCGCGGCGTTGATGGAATATGCATTCACAGTACCGAATTCGTCCACCTGCACCGAGTGGTCAATCACTAGCTCCGCCGGCTGCAGGGGATTGATTTTCTCCGGATCGCCGCCCAGCTGCTTCATGGCATCGCGCATCGCTGCCAGGTCGACGATGGCCGGCACTCCGGTAAAGTCCTGCATCAGCACTCGCGCCGGCATAAACGCGATCTCGCGTGCCGGTTCGGCCTTGGCTTGCCATTTGGCTAAAAATTCGATGTCGTTTGCAGTTACGCTCTTGCCATCTTCCTGCCGCAGCAGGTTCTCCAGCAGCACCCGCAGGCTGTAAGGAAGACGGCCGAGAGAGATGCCTTTGGCCTCAAGTGCATTAAGACGGAAGATTTCGTAACTCTTGTTTCCAACCTTCAGGGTGGATTGGCTGCCGAAGCTGTTCATGGATTTTTCCTCTCTGATGTGGCGCAAAATTGCGCAGGCGCACGAGCCTGATCAAAAGCTGGTTGCCAGGGTCTGGCTGACGATGAGTTAGGAGGAAAGGCTCCGTCCGCGGTCAGGCTTGCCGTGACGGAAACGCTTGTGCAGGAAGTCGCGAAGTCTGCTTCGGGCGTTCATATTCCGCTATCCAGTTTAAACCTTTTTTCTACCTAGACGCGTTTCGCAATGAATGTAGACCGGGGTGGTCATGGGCCTTTCCGTGGTTTACCAGGCTGCTGAGAAACTCGGTTTGAGGGTAGGACGGGGATTTATCCCCGGCGCAAACGCAATGTAATCATCGTGGGCTAAAGAGGGTGTGTGAGAACTTCAATTCCAAACTCAGCCTGCCCCGGCCTGCCGTGGGTCCCGTAGAGCCTGCCCTGAGCTTGCCGAACGGGGACGGTTGAACTTAGCCCAGGACGTGAGTCCTGGGTCTGGAGTTTCTCTCCAGGAACTTCTCCTCTGATCCCGCCCCAAGGGCCGGCCGCAGCTACATTTCAGAGAGGGCGGATAGATCCAAATCTACGGAATGCGCGGTTTTCTGGAGTTACGCCCTGGTGCTTTGCATCAGGGCGCGACTTTAGAGCCTGCGGAAAAGAAATGCCTTTCTCCTGCCGCAAAACTGACCCGAATCCGCATATATAAAGGTGTGTTCACCAATAACTTTGTGCTGTTGCAAATCATTTGCCGGCCACGTGCGCGGATGATGCATGAAACGCGGCCCGCCAGAACGGCTCAGCGGGCAAATTATCCCGGACAACCTCTTGCCTGGATTCGGACTTACCACGCATACCACGCATATCACGCACTATTTCCGTCGGCCACTTTTCACCACCCTGGAGGCGAAATACACGCATAACTTTAAGCCTCGCTTAAAACAAAGGACTTAGCCGCGCGTCGGTTGTAACCCAGGGGCTAAAGCCCTCATCAACCCCGCCATGCACGGCACGGCTGAAGCCGTGCCCTGATACAAAGCATCAGAGCCGTGACTCCAGAAAACTGCGCATTCCGCAGGTTTGGATCTATCCACCCTCTCTGAAATGTAGAAACTCGAGGGCCGGGGATTTATCCCCGGCGCAAACGCAATCTAAGCGCAAACGCAATCTAAGCATGGTCGGCTTCATCTGTGCGGTAAGATCCAGAGCTGTCGAGGGCTCCCCTCAGAAAATCCGGTACGCGATCCCGCTGCTGAAGCCATTCGGTGACAAGGAACTGTTCTGGAAGTTGTACCAGTGCTGATATTCGTAGTCGATCGCGCGTACCGTGAAGCGATGGAAGTGAATGTCCAGCCCCGCTCCGGGCGCGATCAGAAGGTAGCCACCGTGCCCGTAACTGAAAGGAAAGTTGAACTGGCCGTCGCCAATCATGAATTTCCCATATGGTTCCCAACGCCGGATCCGCCATCGGTACGTGGGGCCTAGGTTGTAGTTGTCTTCGTGCACGGAGTAGGTCTGATTGAACCGCAGAAAGCGAATCTCTCCTTCTGCGCCGATATGCCCCCGCAGATTGAAGTCCAGGAAGCCGCCAATGCCCAGCAATTGGTTCGGACCATAATCGGGGCTATAGACCGAAAAAAAGCCTCCTCCAACCAGGTGAGCGCCACCCCGACCGGCGGCAATGACTTGGGCTTGGAGAAGAGCGCTTGACGAGAAGGAGAACAGGAGGGGGAGCAGGCCAGCCAGCAGATACCTTTTGTTCATGAGCACCACGCAAAGGGTTTCCCCTGAAAATCGCAGAGGCGGGGTAGATGTTAAGTCTACCCCGCCTCCGTACCTGCGGTACTCCGAAGATATCGCCTTGGTTAACCCCTCTATCAGAGGTTTACTGCGGGCTCGGTTGAGTTGCCGACGCCTGGGCCGGGGCCGCGCTCTGCTGCGTATCGACGGCCGGGGCAGTGGTATCTGCTGCGCCGGCTGCCGGCGTAGGAGCTGCCGTGACGGGTGGCGTGTAGCGGATTAAGCGGAAGAAGACCGGAGTGACCTCGAAGGGCATCTTATCCCGCGCGTTCATGATGGGAGGCATCCGGGCATTCAAGCGAATGACCTTGTCGTCCCAGGCATCGATCTTCAATTGGCTGCCCAAGGGGAGGGCTGCGATCTGGTCCAGCTTGTTCATGTCCAGCTTCGGTGCCTTAGGCATCAAGGCATTCAGCCAGGGTTCCCCGGTGGGGCGCAGGAGTGAATCGCCCAGCCTCGGCGTATTGAGCGCTGTGAGCTGGTGCGAGCGTGCGTCCAGCTGGGACAGGAACAGGCCCGGCTGCGCTAGCTGGTTGGCGTAAACGGAGTGGTTCAGAAGCTCGATGGCCTTTTTCGCAGCCAGTTCGTTGTCTGCATCCGAGTGCGACATGTGGATGCGTTCAAAGGTCGCTTCGTCAGGGAACAGAAGACGATCGTTGAAGGCATAACGGGTGTCAATGTGGTGACCCAGAACAATGTGGGCCAACTGGAAGGATAGGACCGCGGCCAAATCTGGCTCGGAAGGCAGAACGTCGATCAGGCCCTTGCTAAGAATAATGGTATTGCCGACTGCCAACGACTCCAGGGGAGCTGTCAGCAGGACGCGGCAGTGAATCGCATCGGAAATCTGAATGTTGTTGCCGATGACGATATTGTTGGCAACCTGCTCCAGGACCTTGTCAAAGTCGCTGGGAGGCGCCAGCAAGCCCGCCTGCACCAGGCGATCGAGGACGTTCTCCTCGGCCTGCGAGATCCATTCCCGCTGGGCAGCCAAGGGGCTCAGGTCCTGGTTCTGATCACTCTGGTCTTGCACGTCGTCGATCTTGATCGACTCGTTGTCAGACTCGTGGGTGGGGAGCTTCAGGGCGTATCCCCAGATATAGGTCTGGGCCTTAAAGGAGACCGGGTGCTCGGAGCTCTTCTGCGTCTCTTCTACGTAGACGCCGACGGGCAGCCAAAGGCCGGGCTGGAGATTTTCGCGCCAGCTGTCGAAGTGAAAGTAGCTGGAGCTGTCGTCGTCCTGGTTGCCACCGGTGTAGGTGCCGTTGAAGCGGACGATGTTCCCGCCCTGGTCTTCAACCCAGATACGGCCGGTGAATCGGCCGCTGCCGGTTCCCGGTTTGGGGTGCACGTCAAACACCAACGTGCGCACCGCGCCCAGGAAGTCGCGGCGGACATAGCTGAAATCATAATGTTGCTGGTCGAAGGAGATCGGATCCAGGAACATCATCTCCATAAAGCCGGCCGAGATGTACTGCATCTTGAATGCCTTCGTCAGCCCGGAGACGTACTTCATGGAACCTTTGAACAGGCCCTTGCTGTTTCCCTGCTCGGAATAGGATGTGTCGCTAATCGACTTGCCGAAGTCTACCCGGCCAAGAAGATATTGATCCGATTCCGGCACCGCGTACAGCACCTGATCAGGCCGCATATTCTGGATGTAGGTCTGCACCAGCGGAGAGTGCTTTTGGATTTGCTTGATGGTGACCTTTTCGGCCGCAATCGCTTTCTGCACCAGCGCGCTTTGTTCCGGCGATAGAGCCATTGGGGGCTGATACTTGGTTTTGGCCTGTGCTGCAGACGCCGTCAGCGTCAACAGCAGACTGGTGATCCAAACTCGACGCAGGGTCATTTCCTGGCTCCTGTAACCTTTGAACGATTTCGAACGTTTCCTGAAAATTCGTAGAACCTGGGCAATCACTGGCTAAGCCAGCTGGAAGGTCACGTGGATCAGTGTCGTGTGATCTACCGGATGCCCATCTTTTTCCGCGGGCTTGAACCGGATTTGCTCGGCAACACGCTTTGCCTGCTCATCCAGACCATGCCCCAGCCCGTTTACTACACGCAATACCTCTACTTGGCCAGAAGCCAGAAACCGCACCTGCAAAGTTACCTCGCCCTGGATTCTCAATTGAGCGGCTTCCGGGGTGTACTGTGGATGCGGCTCTGAGATCACAACCGGTGGAACGAAGGCCGGTTCCGATGTTTTGATGGCCACCTGGGTGGGTGCTGGACCGGCAGTAGCGAAGCCGCCAGTCGCAACCGTACCGGTTCCTCCCGGTTTGCCGGTGCCACCGACCACACCGTTGGCAAAGCCAGCCGAGGCCACCTTGCCCATGTCATGTCCGCCGGGAACACCGTTCGCCACACCTGCACCGAAGGAGGTACCGGAAACCGCACCTTTGCGTGCGGCGCCGGCGCCAGTAGCTGCCCCAGGGGCGCTGTTGAAAGAACCGACTGCCACCAGTGCCGACTTGGTAGAGTTGGGATTCGTCTTGGCTCCGATCGGATCACCGAAACCGCCAGATTTCACGTCCGGCTTCACCTGGTTGTTGGCCGTCTCCGTAGGTTTCGGGCTGGTAAACAGACCAACCTTCGGTTGCGGCGGAGGTGCTACCGCCTTTGGCGGCGCCGGAGGAAGCTTGGGCTGCTCCGGTTGATCGAGCTTCACCGGCTTGGGGATCTCAGGCGGCGGCTGGATCTTCGGTATAACTATCTTCGGCGGATTGAGCTTGACCACCTCGGGTTGCGGCGGCGCAAACACTTTTACCTTCGGCACCACAATCTTAGGTGGCGGCGGTACTTCCTGAGGGAAGATCAGGGTCTCGTTGTACTTCTGCTTCTCCACTTTATGGATGGCCGCGGTCAGCAGAATCAGCAACGACATAATGATGACGTTGGTGACCATGCTGATCCCAAAGGAGCCCCAACGGCCCTCCGGTTCGGGGAGGAGTCCGAAGTTATCGCGATTTAGAAGATCATTCGGCATAATTAAAGTTCCCTAAATTCTCTCTAGTCGTAAGGTGATGTGCGAGCCACCGGGGTGATCAAACGCAGCGAAAAAACTCGTACATTCAAACAGACGCACGCCCGAGACCATTGCTTCTATATCGCGAGCTTTCTGCCGAGAAACCTGCAGCCATTATCGACTTCCGCGCCTTGCATAATCTCGGTACCAAAGTACTTGCGGATAAGCTCACGATAGACGAGATCTTGCGATGATGCAGTAACCCAAAGGTGGAGCCGTCGGAAACAGAAGTGTATGGATAAGGCATGAGGAGAGCCATAGCTTTTCATTTCCTGCTTCGGGGGCAGACCCAAAGCTCGCAAAAACCCTTATCGGGGGCGCTTTGTTGATGCTCATCAGCGTCGCCCGGAAACCTCACCATGTGACTCGCAACGACGAGTTTTCGTTGCTTGGTCGTGCGGCCGTATTCGGCTCTGCACTAAGAGTACAAGAAGGGCAAGTGAAGGCGTGAAGATTCTAGTAACCGGTGGGGCAGGCTATATCGGCGGAACCGTGACCCAGCTTTTGCTGGACCGGGGCCATACCGTGGTGGTTTATGACAACCTTTGCCATGCCCAGCGTTCCATGGTGCCTGCGGGGGCTACGTTTGTTGAGGGCGATGTTGCTGACAGCAAAAGGCTTGATGAGCTTTTTGCGGACGGCTCCTTTGCCGGTGTGATGCATTTTGCCGCGCTCATCGAGGCGGGAGAAAGCATGCGCAAACCGGAAGTTTACTTCCGCAACAACACTGCGGCGACCCTGGGTTTGCTGGAATCCATGGTGAGAAATAATTTACCGAGGTTGGTTTTTTCTTCGACGGCCGCGGTTTACGGGGAACCGGCGAGCACGCCGATCTCTGAAGACGCCGCCCTGGCTCCCACCAATGCCTATGGGGAATCGAAGCTGTTGGTGGAGCAAATGCTTGCCTGGATCCACCGCATCCATCGATTGCGCTATGCCAGTTTGCGTTACTTCAACGTTGCCGGTGCGATTCCTGGTCGCGGAGAGGCCCACGAGCCCGAATCCCACTTGATTCCTCTTATTCTTGACGTGGCTCTGGGACGGCGCGAGCGTATCAAGATCTTTGGCCAGGACTATCCCACTCCTGACGGGACCGCGGTCCGGGACTACATCCACGTTCAGGATCTGGCGGAGGCCCATCTTCAGGCATTCCAGGCCCTCGATGGGCGTGACCGGATGATTTACAACTTGGGCAACGGGCAGGGTTTCACCGTACGGCAAGTTGTGGAATCGGCACGCCGGGTAACCGGTCACCCCATTCCAGTAGAGGAGTTGCCCCGCCGCCCGGGAGATCCGGCGATTTTGATCGCCAGTTCAGCCAAAATTGAAACCGAACTCGGGTGGAAACCGAAGTACCTGCAGCTCGACGACATTCTGCTCAGCGCCTGGCAATGGCATCAGGAACGCTACCAACGCCCATCCGCGTGAGTACAAAGTCAAAACCGCAGATTTCTCGACAGAGTAACCGATGGGCCTTCGGCCCACCCAAAGTGATGAAAAACGCCCTCTGTCCAGCAACCACCCTCCATGGAAGCGCCACCCTCCCCTTTGTCATCTCGACCGAAGCGAAGCGGAGCGGAGAGATCTCTGTGTTGACGACCCTTCCTGGAAATGTTTTCGACAGAGCGTAGCGGAGAGATCTGCGGTTTCAGCTACCCCCGGCGGCTGAGTACAATGCTCAAGGGGCAACCCATGAAGGCATTTCGGATGCCGCATCGGTTTATCTCGTAACAATGATTGAGCGCGGTCAGAGGAGCAACACGATGGAATCCGGCACCATTCATCCCAATCTGAGTTCGATCCTGCGCGAACACAGAGTTTTTCCCCCTCCCGCAGAGTTTGCCGCGCAGGCGCACATCAAGAGTTTGGAGGAGTACGAGGCACTCTATAGCCGCTCCATTCAGGATCCGGAAAGCTTTTGGGCAGAGATCGCACGTGAGCTCCACTGGTTTACTCCGTGGACCCGCGTACTTGATTGGCAACTCCCCTCGGCCAGGTGGTTCGTCGGCGGCAAAATGAATCTTTGTTACAACTGCGTCGATCGTCACGCCTTAAGCGATAGAAAAACCAAAATCGCCATTCTTTGGGAGGGTGAGCCCGGCGAGACGCGCACCCTGACCTACGGAGACCTTTATCTCGAGGTGCAGAAATTCGCCAATGTTCTTAAGGGACTGGGCGTCCGCAAGGGTGACCGGGTCGCGGTTTATATGGGCATGACCCCGGAGCTGGCCATTGCCCTGCTGGCCTGTGCGCGCATTGGCGCGGTACATTCCGTTATCTTTGGCGGATTCGCGGCCAACGCCCTGGT
>DASRRN010000167.1:0-2056 GCA_035695685.1 Acidobacteriaceae bacterium
ACATCCAGCTCTGAAGAATACGTTTTTCTTCGCACCTTATCGTCGAACCAACCTTGCTAGGCAAAGCAACTTACGACCGACCCGGGTTTTGGCTAATTTATTTTTTCTTCTCACCTGGCCTTTTGCATGCATTTTCTGGTAAGCTGGGATACTTTCCAGTTTACCCAGCTTCGAGGCCGCCATGCGCATCCCACGTCATCCGACTAATATTCGTCGGATGCTCGACAGCCGGGTCAAGCAAGTGGCCGCTCGCAAACCGTTGTTGGCCGCTAGCCTGGTCGCGGTTGAGCGCCGATGTGGGAAGCCCAGTTGCCACTGCGCTACCGGCGAGAAGCATCGTGCCCATCAGTTGACCTACAAAGACCGTGGCAAGACGCACACGGTTTATGTGCCGATCGATTTCACGGATGAGGTTCGTTCATGGATCGACGAACACCGGCGGCTCAAATGCCTGCTCCAGGAGATCTCCCAGCTCGGTCTGGCTCTGGTTCGCAGCCATGCCCAGGAGCGGAAACGGCGAAAGGGCCGGTCGTAGGCCTCGGCGAGGCCCTGCCGACGACCATCCTCCACTTCTGGCCCGAGTTTAACCGGTGGCTCGACGACGTCCCCGATACGCGTTTCGCGCCGCTGATCGTCTACCACAAGCGGTTCCTCATTTGGTGGGGGATCAGCCTGTACCTGTTCCAACTCGGTAGTCGCCGCCAGCTCGATTTTGATCTCGATGCCTGCGGCACCGAAGTCTTGAACAATTTCAACCGATTGGCCCAAACCGAGCAGGAAACCCGGCCGGTACACGACACTCTGGATCATTTCCTGGGACACACAGGGGCTGCGCCATACGCTGTCTTGCGAACGCAGATGCTGCGTCGTCTTTTCCGCATGCGGTGCCTGGACGCAGCCCGTTTGCAAGGGCGATTCGTCGTGGCTCTGGATGCCACTGGTCATCTCGCATTTCGACGGCGCCATTGCCCGAATTGTTTAGTCTACCGTCACGAAACTCACACCTCCTATCTGCATCAGGTACTGGAAGCCAAGCTGCTTGGACCGGCTGGCTTGACCCTGTCGATGGCCAGCGAGTTCATTGAGAACTCCGACAGCAACGCCGCCCTGTCCGGCGACAGCCGTAAACAAGACTGCGAGCTCAAGGCGCTGAGCCGTATGCTTCCGCAACTTCGCCGGGATTTTCCCCAGCTACGCCTGTGTCTTTCCGGAGATAGTCTTTATGCCTGCGGCCGCATGTTGCAACTGGCCAAAGAGTACCATTGCAGCTATGTATTAACGTTTAAGCCAGGCCACATGTCCGCGGTCTGGAGCGACTTTCAGGGGCTTCTCAAGCTTTGTCCCGAAAACACCCTGGAATCTTCTACCCCCGCGGGCGTTTACCGCGTTTACCGCTGGGTCCACGGCCTGTCCTATCGGGACGACCAAGGGCGACCTTGGCACTTCAACGCCATCGAATGCACGGAAACAGTCGATGGTCAAACCTCGACGTTCGCTTGGATCACGGACCTTGATGTTGATGTCCGCAAGGTGGAGGACGTCGCTAAAAAAGGAGGACGGCAACGCTGGCACATTGAGAACCAAGGATTCAATAGACAGAAGAATAGCGGCTTGAACCTGGAACACGCTTTCAGCACCGACCCGGAATTGCTCAAAGCGTATTATTACTTGCTACAGATCGCGCACATCATCCTGCAGATGCTGGAGGGCGGCAGCTTGCTGCGCGCCGCGGCGGCCGAGTTTGGACGAACGCCCCGGCAGTTGTTCGGGAGCCTGAAGAATATCGCCCGCCGCTTGCTGGAGGCATTCCGTTACTTCTTCCTGAGTGACAGAGCGTTTGATTCTCTCCACGCCAGCCGGATTCAAATTCGATTGGATACTTCTTAGCCGACGCCGCGCAATTCTCGGGTCACCAGTTTCCAGCCGCTCGTCAGCAAATACGTTGGCCGTGTCGCTCGCCCCCGTGCGAGGTCGGTCGCCGTCCGCGCGTGACGACCAGCCACGGCCACCCGCCCACCGCCCGGAAAATCCCCGCGATGGGTATTCCTCATCGCTG